>RFHE01000144.1 GCA_003696445.1 Calditrichota bacterium
ATCGCGCAGGGCAAAATCGACCGGCGGAATGGGCTTCCGGTAATCTCGAATCCCGACCACCACGGCAAACCGATTGGGATCCGGGGCAGGGCCCTGTGGAATGTGCGCCTCCACATCGATATCCAGATCGGGTTTAAATTTGTAGCCTTGAGCCAGGGTTGGAAGATTTTTCGTTAATTTTTCCCACTCCTCTTCCGTCCACGCCTTGCTTTCCGGAAGCTGCAACTGAACCGTGCGCTCCACATGAAAACCGGCCTCTGCCGAGTAGAGGGAGACCACCAGCGGCAGGGCTCCGGTTGCGCCGCCCTGGGGAACAAACACTTTGATTTTTCGCCGGGCCTGCTTCCCACTGGAGAAAAAAAGAAGCTCCCCTTCCAGATCCCCGGACAGAACCGCGTCATCCAACCCGGCTGTAACCTTGTAGTGCAATTTGGAAAAATCCACGGGCGAGGCATTCCGGATGACCAGATGAATCTGATTGGTATCTCCGGGCTGGATGGTGGTCGGATAGGCTTCTACCCGGAAGTCCATCTGGTTTTGAAAGGCCCGGAGAATCGGCACGGTTTTTTCCGCCAGGGTCCGGGCATTTCGTTGGCGGATGCGGACGAGCAGCGCGCTCCCCTGTGGATTTAATTGGCCGGCTGCCCGCCCGGTCAACCGCCAGGTTTGCCTGTCGCCAGGGAATAACATCGGCAGAGGCTGGACCAGCGGTCCGTCAAACTGCAAATCCGAGGGAGGCTTCTCCAGGACTAACTGGCCGGAAACCAGCGCCGTTTTGCCCTGGTTGCGGATGCCGATCTCCAGGCTAAAGGCTTCTTCCGGGGCCAGCATGCCATCCCCGCTACTGTCCTGAAACCGAGCCTCCAGCTCAATCCGGGGTGGAAAGGCCGCCGGGCTGGAGGACTTTTCTACAATCACCAGGGCGGCGCTCTGGCCGGCGCGATTGCGGCCCGATCCGGCCAGGAACAGCAGTCCGGCCGGGGTTTCGCTCAACGCCAGAATGCGTCCTTCCACCCCGGTCGGGTCGCCCTGTTTGGACAGTAACAGGCGAAGCGGCTTGACCTGAAATTTGCCGTACCAGGGGACCTCCCGGCGGTACCCGCCCACCAACACGCGCCCATCCAGGCTCACCCCCAGGGCGAGCGCTTCGTCCCGGCCGGTAACCCGGCTCTGCCAGCGCTGGAGAATCTTCCCGGAGCGATCGATTTGAATCAGAGCGGCGTCCAGATCCTGCCACCCATCCTGCCCGCCGGCCAGGAGAATGTTGCCGTCCGGCAACCGCACGAGATCCCGGGGAAAAAATCCCTCCACCGCTGTTTCAAACACAATGTTGCGGGTTTTAGGATTCAGTCCAATCAGCCGTCCCACCGTTCGGCTGGCCCCTTCCCGCCGGTAGCCGGCCACCACCAGCAGAGAATCGTTGACCCTGAGCAGCTCCTCGAAGCCGTCCTCCTGGTCGGCCACCCCCAGCGGGAGCAGTTCGGCCCGGGAGGCGGCCGGGTCCAGAAAAACCAGCACAGCCTCCCGGCCCACAACCGCTCCATCGGGCGCCTCCCGGTAACCGGCCGCCACCAGATGACCGGGCGCCAGCCCGATTAACGCCTTCAGGACCAGCAAATTTGAATCGGGCAGGCCGAGGGTCATTGCCCGTGGAGGCTCCGGTGGCGAATAACGGTACAAACCCGGCTTCAAAGCCCAGTCCGAATAGGTCAGTAACCACAACCCATCCCCGGCAAAAACCACATCCACAATTCGGTCCTTCAGGCTGGTTAGAGGGCGGAGGTCCTGTTGGAGCGCTGGTGTTGTCCTGTTTTCCGGTGGGCCGCTCAGTGCCAGCCGGCCGTAGAGATTGCGTTGCTGAAAGTTCCCACCGCTCTGGCTGACCAGGAGCAGGGCGCTTGAATCGCCGATGGCTCGGAGGTGAAGCGTGGACACTTCGCCGGGCAGGAGCGTGGTGACCTGGTTGAAGCGACCGGCGACCATCTGCCCAAAAAGCGAACCCGCCAGGGCCAACCAGAAAGTCAACAGCAGTCCGGGTGCTCGAAAAGCCATCTTTTTCATTGGGTGCTTCTCCTTGCTTCCCGATTCTCTGTTTTCAGGTGGGTATTCAGCCAGCAGGTCCAGTAGAGCCGGCCGAAGACCGGTTTCAGGGCCGGCTGGGAGGACAATGCCTCGAAGCGAGGCAACAGATCCAGTGCTCTCTGGTAGTCGGCCTGCTCTGCCAGCATTTCTGCACCATACAGTTGCCAGGCTGGCAGGTATGCACTCTGGGGAAAAGCCCGGGACAGGCGCGGCACCAGATTCAGCAATGCCGCATCGCGTTGGAGAAACAGCCTGGAAACCAGCTGGTGCACCTGCTTTTCCAGCTTCTGGTACGGGGCGTCCCCCAGGGAGAGCTCGCTGACTTGAATGGCCAGCTCCAATTTTTCCCGGGTCCGATAGCCGGGACCGTAGTCGTCAATCCAGTGCAGGAAGAACTCGGCTGCCGCCGTCGCGGCGTCCCCCTTCAGCAGTGGGCTTAGCTGCCGGAGCACCTGAAGCGCCTCGGTCCAGTTCTTCTCCCGGCGGAGTAGATCGAGGACCACCAGGGCATCCCGGGCGGAAAGCCACTGGTGGGGACTCCCGCGGGACAGTTCCACCTGTAAAAGTTCCGCCGCCCGGCGGTAGTTTTCTGCAAGCAGCAGCAGCCGAAACTGAAAGGCTGCTCCCCACTGGGAGAGGGCCTGGATCCGGGTGGCTTTCTGAACCAGTGGCATCAGGTTGATGGGTGACCCGGATTGGCCCTGCTGGGCATCCAGGTGCAGCAGTCGGTTCACCAGATTTTTAATATCCTCCGGGGATCGATGCCAGCGAACCAGACCAGTGGGTAGTAGGAGCCAGGCATTGAGCTCACCGTCCAGAAAAATGCGGGCACCGGCTGCCGGCTCCAACGCCGGTTCCAGGGGAATCGTCACCCAGCCCGAGGCATCCAGCAGGCCGGCCATCCCCGAACCCAGACAGGCCAGCACGGACTTTTCGAACAGGTAATCCAACGAAAACACCGGCCCTTCCGGCAGGCCATCCCGCCGGCTGATATCCGTCCACTCCCCGGTGACATTGAAGTGCCACAGCCCGGCATTGGTAGCAAAATAAAACCCGCCACGACTTTCCTTCCGGCAATCGTAAATGGTCACGATGTCCGGGGGCAGGCTGATGCCCTCGGCCGTGCGGTTTACCGGATGGAACCGGTACGCTTTGGCCGGAGTGACCAGCAGGAAATACCCGCTTGAGAACGGAGCCAGGTAAAGCACCGGCTGGGCAGTAAACTCGGCGGGAAGGGAACCGGCCAGTTGCCAGCCCCTCTCCGGCGATTCGAGCAGCAGAATGTTTCCTTTGCCTCTCCGCGACAGGCCCACCAGCGTTTGGCCGGCCAGCCAGAGTGCCTTCAGTGGCTCCGGGGGAGCGGGGGCAAATGCGCCTGCGCCGTTAACGTCCAGCCAGTTCAGTTTGCCGGTGGCGGTCAGGCCAATGGCGCGCCCGTTCCAGCGAATCAATTGCTGGTAACGCGTGCGATCCCGGGCATGAATGGGCACCTGGTCCTTAAAAAATTGCAGGGACCGCCCGGCACGAACCCAGAGGCCGTCCCGCTCCGCGGCCGCCAGGGCGCCGGTGACTGCTGCGGCCAGCGTATCCAGACTGGCCGGATATTGGGTAGTAATCTGAAAGGCCTCCCGGCTGACCCGATCAAAATAATGCAGCCGGGCAAACCGCTGGAGCAGCCCGCTATCGGCCCGCTGCAATAACGCTTCCCACAGCGCGTCCTTTTGCCGATCCCGTCGGAACGGAAAGCCTCGGCTGTACTTGAGGCGGAGAAAGGTCAACGAATCGCGTAAATTTTCCTGAAAAATCACTTTTCCGTAGCGGCCAATGGCGTCCTCCAGTTTCAGGGCAGCCAGCGGATAGTTGGCCGTGTCGATGGCCAGAAGCCGGGCCTGCTCCATCTGGAAGCGGATTTTGTCCTCCAGGCTCCGGGTCCAGTTTTGCTTCAATTCGCTCAAATGCAGGGCAAAGGCCCAGCCGTTGCCGGACATGCCTTTCTCGATCTTTTCGGCCAGCTGCAGACGCTGGGCAGTATTGGGCAGTTTTTCCAGGAGGGGGGTCACCGCGTAGCTGAATTGAGGGCGGTACAGACAGGCCTCCGCCAACCCGTTGAGCGCCTTCTCCAGCAAACCGGGCTCCCTGGCCTGCAGGCTCGAGGCCAGGGCCGCCTGAACCTCCCGGTCGTAAAAACACCACAGGTCATTCTGCTCAATCTGAGCAAGGGTTTTGGCCCAGGCGGGGGACCCCTCCCCCTCTTTTTGAAAATCGTGCACGATGGCCAGGTATTCCGGAGAAACCAGCACCAGGGCCCCCGCGGAATCGGTGCCGGCGTAAAGGATGGGAGCCAGTTCGGAAAAAGGCAGCGGGAGCCGCTGCATTTCCGTCATCTTCCCCCTCGGCAATTTGACCAGTGCCTCTCTCTCGTAAATCCAGACGTTGCCGGCTGCGTCACTGAATGCCCCCCGCCCGTCGGTAAGTTCGACATTTTGCTGAATGTTTTGGCCGACCAGCTTGAGAACCCTGTGCTCGTTTACCAGAAAGACCCTCTGATCGGGGCCCAGCAGGGCCTCCCGGCCATGGTAAAAGGCGAAGCGCCGACCCGGGTGGGCAAGGTCTTCCCCCGGGAGCAATTCCACCGCTGCCGATTTACTGAATAACCACAGACTGCCGTCGGCCATGGGGCAGGCGCGATCCCAGTCGCTCACCTGCGAGGGCAAGGGCAGGACGGTAAACTGCCCCTGCTCGGGCTCGAAGACCAGCACGCGATCCCGATAGGTCAGAATCGCTGTAGTAGCGTTGAGCCGGGCCAGATGACGAATCTCCTGCCCGGCAAACGGCGCCTGAATTTCCTTCAAGTACAGGCGAGGCAGGTGCAGGGCAAACAGTTGGTCTTTTTTGCTGAACAGCAGGTAGTCCGGGCGAAGGGCAACAAAGTGGTCCATCTCCTTCAAGGCCTGCCGGGAAATCAGCAGCCTGTTCAGCTTCCGGTTGGTCAGATCGAAACGGTACAGGGTTTCCTTTTCGGACAGCAGATAGAGCTGGTTGTCGAGCCGGGAGACCAGATGGACCTTGCTCACCTCGCCCCGGTGATTGAGCATGCGTATGGTCTCAAATTCCCTGGCCTGCCAGTCGCCGGCAGCCCAGATCAGCAATGGCCACAGCAGGAATATGAGCAATGGTTTCATGGCTATAGCTCAAATTTGGTGGTCAGCAGGTGCCTTAACGGGAGGCGGCTGTGGAGCCAGGCGGCGTAGCTCACGCGAACGCTCCCGATGCGCAGTTGGGCGCCGGCGGTGTAGATGCGCTCGGCGCTGGTTAACTGGCCCAGCTCAATGGCCTGGTTGCGCGTTTCCAGAGGCAGGCGGTTCATCCCGCCAAAAAAAGCCAGCGCCGGCTGCCCGGCCTGGTTAAAGCCAAACCCCAGACGCACGCCGGCATTCAGACGGGCCGGTTCGTCGCGCACCTGGTCAATGCCCCAGACGAAGCCGATCAGGCGTTGGCCCAGCAGCGGCGGCTGCCAGAGGAAGCCAAGTTGAAGCTGGCGGGGGACCGCCTCCTGATACCCACCACGCCAGGAAATGGCATAGCCGGTGTGCAGGCTCAGCCCCATTTTCAGGCTCTGCCGGGGGGTGAAATAAAATCCGAGGTCCAGGCTGAACCCCCGGCCGGTATTGCCGCCCTCCAGACCTCCAAATCCCATCTGCACCACGCGCAGGCCAGCCCCCACCGAAAACGGCAGCATCTGCCGGCTGAAGGCCAGCAGCAGCGCGACATTATATTGATTGAACGTACCCATCAGCTGGCCGACCTGGTCGTAGCGTGCCAGATCCGGATAGTTGAGCCCCACCAGCCCCACCCCGGCAGTACCCATTTGGCCCAGGGGAAAGCTGACCGCCAGCGCCCCATACTGAAACAGGTTGTATTCGATCAGGTTGCTCAGGGCCACCTGCACCGACCCGCGATTTAAGTCCAGCAGCGCCGGATTGGTAAACAGGTCCGTGGCGCCCAGGGGCAGGGCCTGGCTTGCGCCGCCCAGGCCGGCGCCGGCGGCATCGGGCACAACACGCAAAAACGCCGCTGTGGACTGCGCCAGCCCCGTACCGTACAGCATGAACAACGTTGTTAAGCACAGAAGCAGTCGTTTCATGGCAACCTCGCGTTAGAAATTTTTGACCACAATTCGCCAGAGGGGACTGTCCTGGTTGTCAAAACGGATGCGGGCCAGATAAACCCCGGTACCCACCAGGCGGCCCTGCAGGTCTCGCCCGCTCCAGCGCACCGAACGCCGAAGACCAGACCCCGTGGCCGGTGCGATTTCCGTTCGCCAGACCAGCTGGCCGGCAAAATCGAAAATTTCCAGAGTTGCCGGTGAATTCTCCTGCTGAAGAAAGGTGATGGTGGTCGATTCGCCATTGCGCGGATTGAACGGATTGGGGTAGTTAAATGGCCGGATGTCCCCGACGGTTGCGAACTTTGGGTTGGACACCCGGTAGTTGAGGAGTTTGACTGCCTGGTTTCCCGCAAGATCGGTCAGGGTAAGCGCCAACTGGTGAGAGCCGATCTCCAGGGAGAGCTGCCGGGAAGCCAGGTCGAGCATGTACCGCCCACTCAGCGTGTCTGCCTCCATGGCCAGCCACAGGCTGTCCAGAACGGTCCCGGTGCTGTCCTTTACGCGGTCCAGGCGCAGGCGAACGGAACGGATCGGCGTGTCCAGCGAATCGGCGGCCGGCGCCAGGGCAAAGGATTCCTGCGGGCGAATGGGCAGGGTGCCATCGCCGGGCGGCGGGCTCAACCACCCGATTTCGGGTGCGGTGCGGTCCACGATGAGTTGAGTAATCTGAAAATCGCTACCCTGCCCGTCCTGCTGGGCATAAAGCACCGAGGTGTAGCGCCCGTCGCGCACCGAATCGCCAGGCAGCGAAGGATGCCACTGAATCTGGATGTCGCCTTCGCTGGTCTCCTGCAGGATGTGCCGGCGGCTCCGGCTCAAAATCCCGTCGTTCGGGGAGACCTGCAAGAATTCCCGGTCCACCAGCCGGCCGCCCGGCGTGTAGAGCGCCCAGTGCAGCAGAGTCGGCTGGCTGACGGTGCAGCGGGCCAGCAGAGTATCCTGCACGCCATCGCCGTTGGGACTGATGGCCGGGGTAAGCCATTGAAACTGCTGGATGATGCCGGTGACCTTGGGCTGGAGGACTGCCTGGGCCGAGGGCGCGGTGTTTCCGGCCAGGTCCCTGGCCCAGCCGGCGCCGGTAACCAGCCTCAGGTTGCCCGCGCCCTGTGTCAGCAGGGAATCCAACAGCCTGCCGGCCGAGGGGCTCAGCCGGGCCTGCCACAGGGCCCCCTGGAATCGGGTGGCACTGAACGTGCTGTCCCCGCTCAGCACGACCGTCTCTCCCTGGCGGATACTCACCCGGGAAGGGTCCAGGATGGCCAGCGCCTCGTTGAATTGAAGCCGAACAGCCCAGGCCAGGGTGAGCGAATCGGTCAATTCCTGAAAAAGCTGGGCCGGCCCCACCAGAGTGGGCGGGGTCCGGTCGGTCACCCAGGCCAGATGCGCCAGCACGGTGTCCGGCGCCGGATGGAGTCGGGAAACTGCACTGATCTCCAGCACCTGGTAGCCTTCCGGCAAATCCCTCAGCAGCAATCGAAAGGATTTGATTCCGGGCTGGTCGCCTTCCAGTGGCCAGGGCACCCAGTTGCCGGCTGCCGCCTGGCGGTAATAAAGGCTGATCAGTGAATCTTCCCCACTCAGGGCCTCCACAGTGCCGGTCAGCAAAAGGCTGTCTGCCGTCCAGAAATCCTGCGGCAGCGGATTGTCCTCCGAGAATTGAATTCGAAAACGCTGCCCCCATAGCCCCACCGGGGCGATCATCCCCAGCATCAACACGAGTAAAAGGGTCTGCTTGTACCACCGCATGGGCTTTTCTCCGCTCATTTAATCCGTATTTTGGCCAGATACAGTTTGGTCCAGATTAACCCCTCTTCATCGCGGTTGCCCCCACCGGCCGAATAAACCAGCAGAAATTCATCGGGCCCCAGCATGTGCACATCGGTATCCAGATTGTTCAGCGTACCGGTGGGAATTTCCACCTCCCGCCGGGTGGCCAGATCGTAATACATGAGGGGGAACCCCTTTTCGATGGCCCGCCGGACAAACACCAGACCGCGGTTACCCACCCACACCGGCCCGCGGGTGCGCATGGAATTGGGAACCACATTGTCCACCACCGGATAGTGCTTGCCACTGTCCAGCTCGTAAATCCAGATGCTGAACAGCTTGGGGTGACCCTCGTCCGAGTAATAGGCGAACCGGCGGCCGTCTGGTGCCCACTCCGGAGAGACCTCGATGGCCGATCCGGTAAGGAGCATTTCGGTTTTTTGAGCCACCAGCCGTCCCTGGGATTCGGCCAGATGGATCAGGCCGATGTCGGTATTCTGCCGGGAATCCCGGCTGAAGAGAATTTTGCGATCGTCGGGACTGAACCTGGGCATCACGTCCGCCCACACACCGGCCGGCTCGGAAATCTGGATGGGACGGTCGTACTGTCCGTGGTTGAACAGAAACAGGTTCTGCCGGCCGGAGAAAACCACCCAGGGCAGGCCGGTGCCGGTGGTGGCATGGCTCAGCGCCGGGTAGCGAACCATGGCCACACCTTTCAGCCGATCGAACCGAATGAAACGGTCCGAGGAAAGGGGCAACCGGGCCAGGGTTGCTATCGACTCGTCCGGGCCCAGGTCCGTCTGGTAAAGCACCCGCTGGCCGAAGGCAGGGGTGTGAACGAAGTCGAAAATCAGGGTTTTATCCAGGGGATCCAGATAAAAGGTAATCTCCCCGGTGTAAGTGTTGGAGGCACCGCCGCCTACTGCAAACAGGCCGCCGCCGGATTGCTCGCCGCCCTGCCCCAGTTGCACCGTCCGGTCGCTGCTGATGTCGTACAGATACAGGAACACGTTTTTGTTGTCCCGAATCTCAAAACTGATCAGCCGGCCATCCGGAGAGAATTGAGGAATGCGGCAATTTCGGTTGGCCGGCACCCGCAGGGGGCGGTTCCACAACACCTCCACCTGCTGAGCCCCCAGGCCGCCGCCAAAAACCAGCCACAGGCAAATCCAAAGGAAGCGTCTCGTCATCGTTCGTCCCTCGCTTAACGTGCCAGTTGCCAGACCAGAAAGGTACCCGAGAGGATGCCCCCCCAGAACAGGAGCTGTTGTTGCAGGCTGGAGGGTGCGCCCAGTTGCACAGCCTGAACCGCGTGGGCCGGTAGCAGCAGGGCCTGTCCCTGGCCGATTTCCTTCCGGTACACTTGGCCGGTTGCCCCGATGGGCTCAAGCCGGAGATCGCGATCGGCAAGGAGTAGAATCCGGTCGGGCGGTAGCTGGTAGCGCAGGGCAACCGCATGGGCGGCATACAGGGCCAGCGGCTTTTGCACCCGACGGTTGAACGGCAGGGCCAGGGTATCCCCGGTACTGGCTATCGCCACCCGGTAGCGAACCGTGCGCAGCCGCTGAGGCAAAATCGGAAAACCGGCCAGCCGGGCGGTAAATTGCCCCGTGTTCCCCTCCGGCCTGTCGAAGTACAACCGGCCGTCGCTCTGGAAGTAGCGGTTCAGTTCATCCAGCCGGGCCTGTTGGATGGGCGAAAGCTGAATAGGCGGCAAAAATTTTAAGGGGACCCGGGCCACGTAGTAACCCAGCGCCGGAGCATCCGACAAGCTCACCACCAGATCGGCGAAGCTTTGATGATAGGTGGTGAGCACCGCCGCCTGTTCTGGACTCAGGCGGCCGGCCCGATTCAGGCTGTCCAGATAGGCCACATCTTCCAGAATCAGGTCGAACTGGGTGCCTTCGGGAAACGATTCCCGGCTGAGCAGAAGGCGGAGTTCCCAGGTTCTCAGGGACACATTTTCCGGGTCCCGCGCCAGGGCAGCCTGGGTTTCCTCAAGCGCCTGCTGGTAATTTTTGATCTGGTAATAGGAACGGATGCGTTGTAAGGCGCCCTCCAGATCGAAGGTGTCCACAATTTGAGCCGGAAGCATTGAAGCCAGCAATATCCACAGACCGAGGGCAAAGCCTATGATTTGAGACCGACTGACAATCATGACCACACTCCGGGTTTAGCGAAACGTCAGGTACAGGCGGCTGAAGGCGAACAGGCCCAGGGTGCCCAGCAATTGCCGCCAGGACCGGTTTTTGTCCAGATGGAGGCGGTAAATGGTCCCCCCGCGCAGGCTGGCTTCGTTTCCGAAAGCGGCGGTGACGACCGGCGGAGCCGCATGCACGCCGAACAGGTCGTCGGGCTGAACCAGGAGGAGGTCCACTGCCCCATTCCGGGAGCTCAGGAAGCTGAGCCGAAAGAACCCCTGCCGGCTGGTATCCGGAAGGGCCGCAAAGTAGCGCTGTTGCCGTCGGGCGGCCAGCAGCGAATCCGCGGCGTGAAGGCTGTCCCGATCGGCCGGATAGCGAGTGGCCTGCTTTACCAGACTGTGGGCCCAGCTCAGGTAGCCCAGCTGGCGGTAAACCCGGGCAGCCAGCATCAGGGCCCGAGCCCTGAGCCCAAACCGCAGGTAGGGACTTTTCATTAACGGCACCAGCAGGCTGCGCGCTTCTTGCGGCCGGTGGGCCGCCAGCAATGCCGCCACCTTCCGGCTGGTTTCCTGCCAGGCTTTTTCGAATGCCTCCGCCCGCTGGATCTGCGCTTTCAGCGTATCCATCAGCACGGCATTCATACCCCGGTCTCTGGCCTTCTGCCAGTACTCCCGGGCCCGGCCGTAACGGCCAATGGCAGCATGAATTTTGCTCAGGCTGTAGTAAAGAAAGGCCTGGATGTCCCCTTCGTCGGCATTGGCCTCCAACATGTCCTGATAGAGGTTCATCCCTTCGGCATACTGGCCCCAGAGGAGAAAGGAATCCGCCCGGGCGCTGGTGCGCCCCACACGTTCCTGAATGGAAGCCAGGGTAAGCCGGGCATAGGCCTGATTGAGCTGGTCCGCGTAGCGTTCCAGCAGGCCGGCCTGTTCCAGTTGCCGGCTCAGCGCCTCGTGGAGGGGCAATCCCTCCCGCCAGTTGTCCAATTGAGCCAGAGCCTCCAGCCGATACAGTTGCACGGGCCAGTAGCCGCTGTGAGGGTAAGGGAACAGCTTTTGGCTGAAAATCTGCGTGGCCACCAGAAGCTCTTGAAACCGGCGCCGGTGCTCCAGGTCGCTCAGAAAGGAAAGGGCCGCCCGCAGCGTGCCATGCTGATTGAGGAATCTCTCCAGCCAGGGGCGTACGCTCTGGTGGAGCGAATCCAACAGCGCGCGATCCGGCCCACCAATCATCTTCTCGTCCACCTGAATGGCTTCGGCGGCGGCCCGCATCAGGCTGTCCAGACGGGCATAGGCATAGCTCAGGTACAGATGGTACCGGCTGGCGTCTTCCGGACCCACGTGCGGTAGGTAGTGGCGCGCCACCAGCAGGGCCGTGCACGCCTCGCCAAAACTGCGGTGTTCGAACAGAAGCCGAACCCGCTGGAGTACCCCGCGCAGGTTGATGCTCTCCTCGTTCAGTTTTTGCACCCTGAAAATTTTGGCCACATCGGCGTCGCTCAGCAGTTGGGGATCAACCAGACCAGGCTGTGCGGAGAGAGCTTTCCGGTAATATTTCTCATAAGCCACCATGTCCCCCAGTAACCGGTAGCTGAGAATGGCCAGGCGGTAATTCAGGTCCGGGTTGTCGGGGAACTCTCCTGCAATCTGTTGCAGAACCGAATACGCCCGCTCCAGCTCGCCCTGCTGGTAGTAGAGGGCGGCGTTGTTGAGGGCGATTTGCAGGCGGATTTCCCGACTGTTCTGTGCCTTGAGGGGCATCCATCCAGCAAGGCCTAAAAGCAGGCAGAACAGGTAAACCAGGCCTGGGAGGCGGAGCGTTGCTTTCATTTCGGGGTCACCTCAGGGTTTTCGATCCAGGGGAAATGACATCGGACCAGATGGTTTTGAGACACAGTCTTAAACCGGGGTGGCGTTTCCCGGCACAGTTTCGGGCGGCCGATGGTCCGATAGCGCTGGCAAAAGCTGCGGAAGCGGCAGCCTCGCTCCCGGGAGGCCATGGTCGTGCCGGCGGTGGGCTGGGGCAACACGGCGCCCAGCGTGGAAAAATCCTCCTGCTCCCAGGTGTGCAATCGGTGAGCGGCGGTGAATAAAATCTCCGTGTAGGGATGCCCGCAGCCATCGCGCCGGCTGCCGTCCCGGGGAATTTCTTCCAGAATCTCCCCGTCGAACATTACCAGAATGCGGTGGGCCACCGCCTGGACGATTTCCAGATCGTGCGAAATCCAGATGTAGGTGAGCCCCAGTTTCTGGTGCAATTCCAGCAGCAGGTCGACAATGATTTGCTTGATGGCAAAGTCCAGCGAAGCCACCGGTTCATCCAGAATCAAAATGCGCGGCCTGCGAGCCAGAATCCGGGCCAGGTTTACCCGGCGGCATTCCCCACCACTCAGCTGATCCGGATATTCAGTTAAAACCTGCGGCGAAAGCTTGACCAGCTGGGTCAATTGCTGAATTTCTTGCTCAATGGCATGTGGATCGGTGACATCGGCCAGCCGGAGGGCCTCTTCCAGGTGTTCCCGGACGGTCATCATCGGGTTCAGGCTGGCATAAGGGTTCTGAAACACCATCTGAATGAGGTGGCGCAGAGGTTGAAAGCGCCGCTGGGAGAGCCGCTGTACCGGTTGGCCGTTCAACAGGATCTGTCCGGAACTGGGCCGAACCAGGTTGACCATCATTTTGCCCAGGGTGGTCTTGCCGCTCCCACTCTCTCCCACAATGGCCAGAATTTCCCCCGGGAATACCGAAAAACTTACGTTGCGCACGGCCTGTTTACTATAGGTGTAAACACGCCAGTCCTCGCGATAGCGAATGGTGAAGTTTTTACTCAGGTTTTGAACTTCAATAACCGGCTGCATGTTTTTGCTCCTCCCAGGCATATTGCCAGCAACGGATGTAATGCTCAGGAAACACCGGGACCGGCGAGGGATCGGCCGAATCGCACTGCCGGCGCTGTTCCATATCGAGTTGGTGGAGGTAAACCGGGCAGCTTTTGCGCAGGGGGCAGCCCTGTTTGGGACGCTGCCAGAGCACATTTTGAAAGGCCGGCCCGGCGCTCCCTCGCCTTTTTTGCCGGGCAAAAGAAAGCAAATAGCTGGTGTAGGGATGCTTCCAGGGGAAGTCCGGGTGAATGACATTGTGCGTCGGCCCGATTTCCCACAATTCCCCGGAGAACATGATGGCCATTCGTTCGGTGACTTTGCCCACAAACATCAGGTCGTGGGAGACGATGATGCCGCTGAGCCGGCGTTCCTGTTTGAGTTGGCGGATTAAGTCCACCAGGGCCGCCTGGAGGGTCACATCCAGGCCGGTGGTGGGTTCGTCCAGAATGATGAATTCCGGCCGGCTGGCCAGCGCCAGGGCCAGCGAAACCCGCTGGGCCATGCCGCCGCTCAATTGATGGGGATAGGCCCGCAGCACCCGTTCCGGATCCCGGAAGTGGAGCGCCTTGAGCAGGCGAAGGGCTTCCTGGCGCAGTTGCTGGTGAATGCTCCGGCGCTGCCGCCACCGGCCCCACCAGCCAGCTTTTTCGGCATCGGCCCTCCCCTGACGGGCCACCATCTCCAGCAATTGATCCTCGATGCGCAGGAAGGGATTCAGCGTCTTGTGCGCATCCTGAAGAATGATGGCGATGCGGCGACCCAGAAGGGGTTTCATGCGGCGGTAAACGGTGCGCTGCCAGGCGGCGGTGCGCTTCCGGGGCAGGCCTCCGTGCCAGCGGACGTAATGGGACAGACCTTCCAGAGGGTAGAGCTGGCCCTGCTCGCTTCTGTAACGGACTCGGCCCTCCACCACCCCGGGGGAACAGGATTCCAGACCCAGCAGGGCAAGCATGGTCAGCGACTTGCCCGAACCGGATTCGCCCACCAGGCCGAGAAATTCGCCCGGCTTGACGGTAAAACTGATGCGGCGGGCCGGATAGGCCAGCTCCTCGCCTCGCTGCAGGGCAATACTCACACCTTCCACCATCAGATCCATTAAAACATCCTCCCCATTTTCAGCCGGTCCTGCTGCTCCCAGTAACGGGACAGGGAGACCAGCAACAGGGTCACGCTCAGCAGACCCAGGGCAGGCAGGGCCGCCGGCAGGTTGAACTGTGCGCTCAAGGGAAATCGGAATAGCGACAGGCCGCTGACGCTGGTGGCGTAGTTCAACATCAATCCCCAGCTCTGGTAATGTTCCCGGGTGCCCAGATTCAGATAGGAGAGGCTGGCCTCCATGAAAATAGCCATGGCAAACATGGCAAACGTCTGAGCCAGAATCAGGTGGCGGCTGTGATGCCAGAGGATATGCCTGCGCACGATGACCCACCAGGGAAGCCCCAGCGCCACGCAGGAATCGATGAAATCTTCCCTGCGAAGCTGATCAATCCGGCCACGGAGCAATTCGGCCAGCTTTGGCGCACTGATGAGCCCGTAGAGCATGAGCATGTGGTACAGGTTTGCAGCAAACAGGCCTGTGTAGAGAAGCAACACAACGAATCTGGGAAAGGCATTGAGCACGTCAATGGTTCGGTTGGCCAGGGCCTGGGCAAAACCCGCCGGCAAACCACTGGCAATGCCCAGGAGGGTCCCCAGGGCCAGGAAGGGCAGCAGAGCGATGGTGCCGGCTACAAAGGAGGCTTGAGTGCTGCGGACAAAAGTAATCAGTAAATCCTGCTGGAAAAACACGCCCAGTGGATGCTCCCTGGACGGGGGGCTGTACTGGTAAATGGGCATTCTGCTGGGCACCTGCTGCCAGCTTTTGGGGAACCAGCCCGTGCTGCCCCAGAGAACCAGAAGCAGATAGACGGCCAACCCTGCCGTCAGCAGTCCCGTTTTGCGCGATGCATTCCTCTTCATAACCGAACCACCGGTCTGGGATCCAGTTTCCATTTGGCCAGATAATTCAGTACGGTGGATACCCAAACGACAATGGTAATCAGCACGGTAATCACCAGGAGCTTCAACTGGTCGTGTTTTACGACTGCCTGAATGGTTTCCAGGCCCAGTGCCCACACGTTCATGATAAACTCCACGATGAAGGTCCCTCCCAGCACCACCGGGAACTTGGTGTAAACGATTCGGGTTAGGCACAGACCGACCGGCCTGGCCAGGTGGCGGAAGCGATTGGCCCCTCTGGCGCGAATACCCTGGTAGTATCGGGTGTGGCGAATCTCGTTGATTTCCGTTTCCAGAAGATGAACGATGTCCAGAAGCACACCGTTACCCAGGGCGATGATGAGAATCAGGATGGCCAGGGGAGGCCGGCGGAGATTCAATCCGTAAAGGACAAAGTAGCAGAAAATGATGTAATGAACGCCCGAGAGGGCCTCGAAGCTCTGGACGAGCCAGCTCACGGGGCGTTTGTCCGGCCAGCTCTGGCGCAAAAATACCAGCAGGCTGGCCAGTCCTGTCGCCAACGCCAAACCCCACAGGGCCAGCATCAGGGTCTGGCGAAACGGAGCGCCGGCCAGGTAAATCAGGTTTTCTCCATTGGCCTGATAGCCGGCACTGCCTTTGAAAAACAGCTCCCCCAGCCAGTAGAAGTAAAATTTCCAGTACACCAGGATGGGCCAGCTGCCGGGTTCCCCACCCGGAGCCAGAGCGGGCACGTGACGCTGAATGTACGCGGCGATGTCTTCCCGAATGGCCGGAGAAATCAGAAACAAAGCGTACTCAACCGTAATGACCGCCAGCAACAGCAGGCCGGCCTGCAGAAAAAGACGTCCCAGTTGTCTGATCCGCTTCACCATCACAGTCCGCTCGTATCGATGTACCAGTTTTCTACCGTGGTAAAAAAGTTGAACGGTTCAATGCTGACGCCCTTCAGATAGCGGTAGTAGGCTGCATGGTGCTGCAGGTGCCACAGAAAGACCCAGGGCGCTTCCTGAAAGATGATCTTGTGCAATTGTTGTAGAATTTTGGTCTGAAACTCCAGATCCGGTTGTGCTTCGGCCTGGTAGAGTAGGCTGTCCACCAGGGGATTAACAAAGTTAGCGATGTTTTTGCCTCCCGGGCGGGCCTCCTGGCTGACAAACAGGGGAAACGGGGAGGCCTGGTTCTGCATGTACCAGCTGTAATAGGCCATATCGAAATCCCGCTGGGCAATTAAGTAATCGAAGTTGGAGCCCACCATCTGGCGGATCTCCACATCCACCCCGATCTGGCGAATTTGTTCGGCAATGGACTTAAACAGGCGGTCCAGTTCGGTATCGCCCAGAATCTGTGGGACCAGAAAGCGGAGCCGAAACGGTTTACCGTCCTTTTCCAGAACGCCATCGCCATCCTGGTCGCGAAAGCCCAGATCGGCCAGAATCTGTTTGGCAGTTCCCGGGGCATACGGGTACGGCTTCACGTCGGGATTGTAACCCCGATGCATGGGCGGGAAAGGCCCGCTGAGCAGTTCCCCATTATTCAGGTAAAACGAACTGAGCAGGCTGGCCCGGTCAATCGCCAGGTTTAACGCCCGGCGCACCTCCCGAAACTGCAAAAATTCGTTTTGGCAATTCAGGGCAATCAGCTGGACCGAATTGGAAGAATAGGGCGTGACCACCAGCTGCGCGTTATTGCGCACATCGGCCAGATTGGCCGGAGGGACGTATGGCACCAGATTGTACAATCCGCTGACCAGGTTGGGCACATGGGTGCGCTGGTCCGGATGGATGTACAGGGAAATACTTTCGATTTTCGGCTTGCCGCGCAGTTGGTAATGGGGATTGCGCTCGAAGTAGTATTCCTTAGAGCTGCTGGCCTTGAACACGTAGCCGCCGTTGCTTACCACCGGCTGGCGGCAATAGGTAAGCAGCCGGGTAACCCGGGTGTTCATGAACTTGTGTTTTGGGGCAATGAAAAACATCAGGTATTTTTCGGGGGCTTTGACCGGCTTGATGAACTCCACGCGCAGGGTCAAAGAATCCACCACCTGCATGTCCCGAATAAAATTGAAAATTTCGCGATTGGGCGAATCGGACTCGGGGTTGGTTGCGGCCAGATAGGTGAAATACACATCTTCGGCGGTAAAGGGATGGCCGTCGCTCCACACCTGCCCGGGACGAAGGTGAACCACACAGCTGGTATAATCTGCCGAGGAGTCCGGATAACCGATGGCGAATTCGGGGATGCGCTGGCGGTCCTCGTTGAAGGTGTACAAACCACCGAACAGGATCTCAACAATCCGCCGGGAAATCAGGTTGTCGCTGGTGATGGGGTCAATGGTTCCCGGATCGCTGCTTTCCACGTAAATGAGTTTATTTTCGATCTGGCCGAAAGCCTGGGCCTGCAGGGGTAGCCAGCGGGCGTTCAGGAGCAAGACAACAATTAACAGCCTCAGCACGGGTTTCATCATACCGGCTCCATTACTTTGCGTAAACAAACGAGAGCAAACGGATGTAGTCGTTACGAATCGGTTCCAGGATATCACATCGCTTTACCAGTTGTTCAATCAGGCCTTTGCCGGCATCCATTTGCAGCGGATCGTTAAAGAAGGCCAGGGACAGATAGGCCATTTTAACCGGATCGGCCTTCGGGGTGTCGTAGCCCAGGTCGAAGCTGGGACTGAGACACCGGCTGGCCAGCGCCCAGTCCGGCCGAGCCAGGCGACAGCTGAGCATACCCAGCAGGGCCAGCGCCTGGTTGCGGGCGGCGGGATCCGGCGAAGCCTTTAAAATGAGGTTGTGTAAATTTTGCAATTGAGCCTCCGGAAAAGCGGGTGCCTCCTGCCAGCTGGCCAGCCACAGCCCCCAGATGGTGAGCAGACTGTTTTCGTATGGCTCCGAGGACAGATCCCTGGTTTTTAGCAGCTGTTCCGCCGAAAGCCGCCTGGCAAGCCATTGCTGATGGAGCTGGAACAACTGTTTCTGAAACGGACTGCGACGCAACATTTGGGCCGCCTGAAGAAATATCCGGGCTGTATCGGCGGCAAGCCACCGACCACTCTCGGAGAGGTACAGGGTGAGATAAAAAAAAGCGCGTTGGTCGGAGGAATCCAGCGAGTTGACCCAGGCCGGTTTCACTGCTCCGGCAAAGGCAGCCGCCGCGTGTACCAGGCCCTTCCGGTAAAGGGCAACCACATCCCGATAAATGGTGGGATTGTAAAACAGTTTTTCCACCTGCTTGAGCACAGCACGGCTGGAAGTGTCCGTAACCAGCTCGTGGAACACCGGCGCCAGCAGCGCCGAGCGTTGCTGCCGGTAAAAGTCCCACAGCTCAGGAAAGTCCGAATGGGTTAATTTCTCTCTAAACACGGCCTGAATATCCGTCAACGGCACAATCCCGGTGGATTGCTGGCCCTTCACCCGCGGACGGACGGGGCTTTTCTCTGATGGTGGCGGGTCTTCGGCACCCTCGGCCAGCCAGGCAACCAGGCGCCGGTACACCCCGGGCAGGCGGCGGGCATTGAAGCGGGCTTGAAATTGCTGGAGGGCCGCAGCGGCCTGCTTTTTGTCGTTTCTGGAAAACCAGTAGATGGCCCGTTGAAGATGGTAGCCGGCACCCACGTTGGGCAGATCCCCGTGCAGGGCCAGCTGGGCGTTCAACTGGGCCTGGAGCTGCTCGTTGAGCTCCACCAGGGGCACCAGAAGTTCCAGCATCCGGAGGCAACCATAGCTCAATTTGATGGTGGCCAGTGGGGCCCGGGGATTTCCCTTCAGCTGCTGAAGAGCCTGGTCGATCAGTCGATCGTAGTGGTGCGACTGATTGGTAAAAAACTGGTCGGGAAACAACACCGCCTCCCGGCTGTGAGGCCGGCTACAGCCCTCAACAAGGGCCAGCACCAGCAGCACGGCAAAAAGAGGTTGCATGTTTTGCCGACTACAGATCAACCTGAACCGCCTCCTGGATGTCCTTCAGGCGCAGATATTGTTCTTTAAAGGTGCCCGCTTCCGGGGCCCCATCCTGCTGGGCACTCCGGTAACGGAGCATGAAATTTTCGATGGCCGCCAGGGCGTCTCGACCGGCCTGCTCGTAATTCAAATTCTCCATTTCTCGGTACAGGTTAAACAGGGCGAAATTCACCTCGGCCAGATCGTAATAGACCCGCAGGGCAACCTCGCGGCGCTTTTTAATGGCAATTTTTTCCATGTACAGCATCTGGGCGCCGGTCAGATGCTGTTTGGCTTTTTCCAGCATGGCCACGCGGTTTTCCGGGGAACCCTTCTGGGCGATTTCGAGTGCGGTTTCCCCGAAACGGAGCAAAAACAACACATCATACTGCGCTTCCGGCCGGGCCACCAGGTAGCGATTAAAGGCCTGATAGGCCTGCACGTACTTCTGTTGCTCGAAGGCCAGCGTCCCGGCCAGGCGCAGGCTCTCCACGTAATGGGGGCCATCGGTCGGGTAGTTCCACAACGCCTGCCAGTCCTGTTCGGTGGGCTGATAGCCTTCGGCCAGCCGGGATTTCAGGTAAACCACAATGTCGCTGGTGCGCACCTGAATGGTGGTTTCCTCGCTGGGATTGAACAGCCTGGAGAAGGTGGTCCCGTTGCGCCGGGCTTCCACCTTGTAAGTGCCCTGGGGCAGGGCGATGGTCAGTTCACCGGTTCCCTCGGCCAGCACCTGTCCATGGGCATCCAGCAGGCGCAGGGAAGCATCCGGCGCATCGGCCTGAATCAGGCAATCGAAGCGCAAGGTGAGCATCACCGGCACCGGCGTTTTCTGATCGAAATAGTCCTTTTCGATGACAAAATCGGGATATTCCACCTGGAGATCAGGGAAGGTGATCCGATATTTGGCCCCCGGGCGCAAATACCAGTGCCGGAAAAGGACCAGCCCCTGGTCGTCGGTTTTGCCCAGCAGGGAAACCTGCCGGCCGGTCAGGGTGACCCGGGCATTTTTAATCGGAACTTTCTGGTCGTCGATGAATTGTACGACCACAAAATGGGGCTGGGGCACAACGGTGATTTTGTAGAGTTTGGACAGATCGTCCACTACCAGCCGCCGCTTCTGGCGGGGGAAATAGCCGGGTTTCTCCAGCTCCAGAACAACCGGTCCAGGTTTGGGAATGGGAACCAGGGCTTCGCCCCGGTCATTGGTGCGGGCAATGGGTCGGCCCCGGTAAGCGATCTGCAGCCCATCCAGCCGGTCGGCATAAATGCCGGTGCTGTCGGTTACTTGGAGCGCAACCTGAAGCGGCTCGAGGGGAATCACAACCACCGGATTCAGCGGATCCACCTGAAAGGAAAACGGCTGGTAAAAAGGGCCGGTGAGCTGGAAGGGTTCGGCCAGCGTTTCTTTAGGCAGATAAAGTTCACTGCTGTCACTCTGGATGGTGGCGATGGTTTTCTCGCCTTGCCGCAATTTTAGCGGCGCGAGCAGTCCCTGCCGGCCCGTTTTCAGTAGGAGCCTGACCTTGACCTTATTGCTCTTTTCAACGCTGGAGAGGGTGAGAACAATCTGCTGGCTGCCGTCCGGGAGGGTGGAAATGGCCGGGGTGCCCTGAAGCTGGTAATCGGGGGTTCCGGGCTGAAGCTGGGCCACCATCTCAATGGCCCGCTCTGCGGGAATCTCAACGGACAATTTGCCGTTCTCGTCGGTAACCCCCAGCTTGCTGGTGCCGGCCATCAGGGGAATCCCGGTCAGGGGCGTTCCTGAGGCGTCCTGGACCTGAAAATGGAGCATGGTCTGTGTAGGGGAACCGGACTCTTCGGTGGGCGTCGCGGTTCCTTCCACGATAGCCTCGGGAGGGCTAGCGGCGGGGCGAGGCCCGCTTTTCGCCTGCTCTGGGAGCCGTGCGGGCGAGGGCTGGGAGGAGGGTTCTGCCTTTTTCGGCGGCCCGATCCGAATCCAGCCGGTGTCGATGCCCACGTAAATTAAAAAGCCCAGCAGCAGCACAATGTTTAAAATGACTGAAATTCGCTTCATGGCGCCTGTTTGTCCTTTGCCGGTTTGCTGAAACGACGCTGGTAAACAAGACTGCGAAACGTGTTGGCGTCAATCGGTTCGATGAGTTTGCGCTGAATGTAGATGTTCAGATTTTCCTGCACCTGCTGGGGGGTAAGCTGTGCAGCGGAAAACAACCGGCGGAATTGAATAAGGGTAAAGGTTTCATTCTCCTCCAAAAAGCGCTGGACCAGCGGGTCGGTGCCGTAGCCGGAAAGGTTCTGAGTGGTCTCGGTGTCCTCGGTTTTTACCCGATAGGCCTGCTCTTCCTCCACGCGATCCCGCGCCCGGGCCCGGCTGGCCAGTCGGGTGAGGGCCACATCACCCAGATTTTTGTCCCGGGCTTCCTCTACCTCGGCCACCTTAAATTCGGTGCGGTAGCCGTTTGCCGTGAACTGGAGCTGGTAATAGCCGGCTTCCAGCGTTGGGCCGGTTAAAACAAAGCGGCCGTCCACGTCGCTGAAGGCATTCAAATGGCGATCGGGAATGCTGATTCGCACATTGGAAATCGGTTCGCCGCTTTGGGCATCGATCACACGGCCCAGAATCCGTGTCTGACGGTAGGGCAGGCGAAACGTCCGGGACAACACCGGATTGGTAAACTCCACCGTCCCCAGGAAGGGCAGGTAGTGTTCGGCGGTGATGCGAATCTGAACCTGACGCTCTTTGATTTTTTGCAGTTCAAAATTCCCGGTGGCATCGGATTGGGCAACCAGACTGTCCCTTTTCCCCGAGTAGTGCAGGACCACCCTGGCGCCGGCAATGGGCTCGAAAGCGGGGTTTTCCACCTTGCCGGCCAGTTTGTAGCCACCCCCGCAGCTGATCAGTAATCCGGCCAGCAGAACCGGAAACAGTCCAGCCGATACGCGTTTCATGACTGCGCTCCTGATCTGTCTGTGTACCGTTGTTTAAATTTTGCCTTGCCGCCGGAGCGGCCTCCTCCGCTCCGCAGGGGGTCTGCCTGAAGCAAGACAAGCCACGTGCCAGCGTGGTACGTAAAGCATGACTTGCCTTTTTAAATAACTGAAGATAAAGCAATTAGGGTAAGGCGTGCCTTCCCTTCCGGAAAGACTTCCAGCGGTTCGTATGTTGCCGTTTGGCAACATGGAAAGGCCGAATGTTGCC
>RFHE01000145.1 GCA_003696445.1 Calditrichota bacterium
CCCCAATCCACCCACCACAATCAAGGTCATTAAAATGGCCAGTACAGGCCAGCGTTGCTGGAAGGGGACAAAGCTGTCCGAATGCAGTGAAAACCCGGCATTACAGAACGCGGAAATGCTGTGAAAAATCGCCGAATACAGCCGAGACCCCGGTGAACCGTAGTCAGGTCCCAGCGCAAAAAACAAGCCCAGAGCACCAAGGCATTCGAACAAGGCGGTCACCAAAACCGTGTAGGCCAGCATTTTTCGAATCAGCGATAGGTTTTCTACATTGAGGATCTCACCCAGCAGGGACTGTTCGCGCAGCGTCACCGAACGGCGCAACAGGTAGGCGAAAAAACTGGAGTAGGTCATGATGCCTAGCCCGCCGATCTGGATCAAAAACAAAATGATCAACTGGCCCTGGGTAGAGAAAAAACGGCCGGTATCCACCACAATCAAACCGGTGACACAGGTGGCGCTGGTGGCGGTAAAAAGGGCATCCAGAAAACTGAGGTGTTGGCCCGGATTTACCGACCGAGGCAGCAGCAGCAGGCCCGTCCCCAGTAAAATGATGATTAGAAAACTGCTCAATAGCACCTTGCTGGGATGCCATTTAACGCCGGCAATCTGACGGTTTAGGACTACCAGTTGGCGGACAAAAGTTAAAGCAAGCAAAATCTGGATAACCAGAATATAAACCTGGGTCAGACGGATCAAACTCTCCCCACCCAGATATTGCCGGATCAACGAAAATCCCATCAACCGCACCAGAACGGTCGTCTGGATTACGATGAGCAACATGAGTAGAACGTCGAACCAGCGGGACTTCAGGTATTCCCAAACGCTGCGAGAAACAGCCATTTTAATTAGAACCTGCAGAGCAAAAAACCACACCACCAACAGGTCCAGGCGGTGTAGGAATTGCTTTTCCCGAGGCGTGAGGTAAAAGCCAAACTCAACCGATAGGGAAATTAAAACAATAACGGTGGCAACCCCCAGTAACCAATTGAGCACCTTAACAACAGGAAAAAACCGCGGTCTGTACACCCTTTGTCTCCTCCTTCAATGCCATCGCAAGCACAGGGAACCAATTTGAACATTGGCCATTTAAAAGGGAAATTAATTGTAAAATTTTGCAGCCCGCTTTAAACAGCCAAAAAATTCTGGCGCAATCATTAAGTTTAGGTTTTCCCCGGCCATGACACACGGGCCTGACAAAGCGGCAAAGCCTGTCAGACTGGAACCAGGTTCAATTTTTGTTAATTGCAGTAATATCAAGAAGATACAGACTTGGCACGAGAATTGTAGCAATAATTGCCGAGAAAAAGGAGGATGATTATCCATGAAACATATCGTGGAATACCTATTTTTTAACCAGTGGTTCACTGTGTTTTTGATCGGTTTGTTGCTTATTTTGAGTGGCATCATTATTGTGCTGGTACCAGAAATTCTGGTCGCTCTCATTGCCATGGTTTTCATGACTTCAGGAATTTTTCTGATTGGAATTGCCTGGAAACTGAGGGCGTTGGAAAAAAGAGACCAACACATTGAAATTTTTATTGAGTAAGCGAGGTGATTGGCGATGACGAAAACAACTCAACTTCCCGAAGAATTGACTATTCCTGCACGGGTACCGGTTATTCCGGTGCGTAACACGGTGTTTTTTCCCCATCAGTTCATTCCCCTGGCCATTGGGCGAACCAAATCCCTGAAGGCGATTGAGCAGGCGGTTAAAGAAAACTCCATGCTTGGGGTTGTGGCCCAGAGGGATGGTTCGGTTGACGAACCTACCCCGAGCGATTTGTACGAAATTGGGACGCTGGCTCGAATTCTGAAGGTAATTGAACTGCCCGACGGCAGTAAAAGCGCGTTTGTTCAGGGTGTGGCACGAATTAAAGTGACTAAATTTCTGCAAACCGACCCCTACTTCTTGGCCGAAGTGGATGTGGTGGAGGAAATATACCCGGAAGATGACATCAAGATCGAAGCGCTGGCCATGAATTTAAAGAGCCTGTTCCAGCGCGCAGCCGATTTGGCTCCGGAAATCACCACTGAACATCAGACCATGATCTCCAACCTGCACGATCCAGGCACCATTGCCGACCTGGTGATGGCTTTTTCCAATCTGCCGGTGGAAGAAAAACAGGAGGTTCTGCAGATCCGGGACATTGAAAAGCGCCTGGAACGGGTCACCTATCTGTTCAATCGTTACCTGCAGATGCTGGAGCTGGGAAAAAAGATCCAGTCCGAGGTGCAGGACGAAATCAGCAAGAGCCAGCGGGAGATGTATTTGCGCCAGCAACTAAAAGCCATCCAGAAGGAACTTGGAGAATATGAGGAAACCTCAGACATCGGCGATTTAAAGAAGCGCTTGGAGGAAGCCGACCTGCCCGATGAGGTGCGGAAGGTAGCCGAAAAGGAATTAGAGCGGCTTTCGCGGATGCACCCGGCTTCGGCCGAATACACGGTTTCGCGAACTTACCTGGAGTGGCTGCTGGACTTGCCCTGGAAGGTCAGCACCAAAGACAATCTGGATATCGAGGCCGTTCAGCAAAAATTGGACTCGGACCATTACGGCCTGGAAAAGGTCAAAAAGCGGATTCTGGAATACCTGGCGGTTCGTAAGCTAAAAAACGACATGCGGGGTCCCATTTTGTGCTTTGTGGGTCCGCCCGGAGTGGGTAAGACCAGTCTGGGCCGTTCCATTGCCGAGGCCCTGGGCCGGAAGTTTGTCCGCATTTCCCTGGGAGGTGTGCGAGACGAGGCCGAAATTCGCGGTCACCGGCGGACCTACATCGGGGCCTTGCCCGGGCGAATTATCCAGGGCATCAAGCGGGCCGGATCAAATAATCCGGTCTTCATGCTGGATGAAATCGACAAAATCGGCGCCGACTTCCGCGGCGACCCGTCGGCTGCCCTACTGGAAGTGCTGGATCCGGAACAAAACCACAGCTTTTCCGATCACTATCTGGAAGTGCCGTTCGACCTGTCCAAAGTGATGTTTATTGCCACGGCCAACATGCAGGACACCATCATCCCGGCCCTCCGGGACCGCATGGAAATCATCGAAATCCCCAGTTATATCGAGGAGGAAAAAGTTCAGATCGCCCGGCAGTTCCTGGTCCCCAAGCAGATCAAGGAACACGGGCTCAGTGAAGAACATATCGAGTTTACCGATGAGGCCTTGCACAAGGTGGTCAGCGAATACACCCGCGAGGCCGGGGTACGGAATCTAGAACGTCAAATCGCAGCGATTTGCCGTGGTGTGGCCAAAGAAGTGGCTTCGGGTAAGAGGGAAAAGACGGTCATTACCGCAGATCTGGTGCCCAAATTTCTGGGGCCGGAGAAATACTACAGTGAAGTGGCCGAACGGATTGACGAACCGGGCATTGCCACCGGCCTGGCTTGGACGCCCTTGGGTGGCGACATTTTGTTCATCGAAGCCACCAAAATGGAGGGTAACGGCAAGTTGATCCTGACCGGCCAACTGGGCGAGGTGATGAAAGAGTCTGCCCAGGCCGCTCTGAGCTTCATCCGAGCCCATGCCAGGGAATACGGGCTGGAACCAAATTTCCACGAAAAGCTGGACATCCACATTCATGTGCCTGCTGGTGCCATTCCTAAGGACGGACCATCGGCCGGGGTGACCATTTTCACTGCCCTACTCAGCTTGCTCACCGGGCGCGTGGTGCGTAACGATGTGGCCATGACCGGTGAGATCACCCTGCGTGGTAAAGTGCTACCGGTAGGCGGCATTAAGGAGAAAGTGCTGGCGGCCCACCGGGCTAAAATTAATACAGTGATTTTGCCCGAGCGTAACAAGGCCGAGCTGGTGGAAATCCCGGAAAGCGTCAAACAAAAAACCAATTTCATTTTCGTAAAAACCATGGCCGAAGTCGTCGATCACGCCCTGAGCGATGTGGTGGTGTCCAAAAACCATGAACCGGAAACGGCGGTTGTTGATGAAGAGGAGAATGAGCAATGAGAACGAAAGGCAGGTGATGAAGGATGGATCCCAGGAAAGACTACTGCAAAATCCTCGGGGTAAGCGAAACGGCTTCGCAGGACGAAATTAAGCGAGCTTATCGGGAGCTGGCCAAAAAATACCATCCGGATGCCGTGGGCGGCGATAAAGCAAAAGAGGAGCGCTTCAAAGAAATCAGTGAAGCTTACTCGGTATTGAGCGACCCGGCCAAACGAAAAGAATACGATACCATGCGGCGTAATCCTTTTGCCGGGCAACAGGGCGGATACGATTTCCAAGGAGCGCCTGGCGGCTTCCGGGTACATTTCGAAAGCGCCGACCTAGGCGACCTGAGTGATTTATTCGGTGACTTTGTGGGCCGGGGCAGCCGGACAGGAGAATCCTTCAGTCGTTTTTTTGACCTGGGCGACCTGTTCGGAAACGCCAGGCAGAAAACCCGGACCCGGCGAGCGACCACCGGCGCAGACGTTGAAGCCCAGATTACCATTCCTTTCGAGCTGGCGGTGAACGGCGGTGAAACGGTCATTAGTACAGGAACCGGCAAGCGAATCAAAATTAAAATTCCGCCCGGTACCGAGGATGGCAAGCGAATTCGGATCCGGGGCCAGGGTCAACCTTCACCCAATGGCGGCCCGGCCGGCGACCTGTTTGTGGTCATTCGAGTGGCACCTCATCCCGAATTTGAGCGCAAGGGCAAGGACATTTACTCTACCCTGCACATTAACCTGGCCGAAGCAGTGCTGGGTACAGAGAAAACCGTTCAAACAGTGGGCGGTAAGCGGGTCAAGCTAAAAATACCACCCGGTACCAGCAGCGGGAAGCTGTTTCGCTTGCCCGGCTTGGGGGTCCCGGCCGAAAACGGTGCCGGCGACCACTATGTGCGCGTCCTGGTGGACGTGCCCGAACACCTGACTCCCGGCCAACGCAAGGAATTTAAAGAATGGGCCAAAAAAGTGGGGCTGATTAACTGAACTGACTGAACAACTGGTCAAAATCGGCAAAAAATTTGGAGCGGGGATAGCAATGATCTATTCCCGCTTTTTTCATTTTGTCCAACACATCCGTCCGGACATGGGGAAAAAAGCCGAGAATTCGCTGGCCAGCGGTTTTCACAGCGGGATGATTTAATTCAACTTTTTTCTCCAAATCGACCAGATCGGCGATGATCAGGCCCTGAGGATGGCTTTGCAAAAATTCCACCAGCTCTTCCATCGTGGAAAGGGCGGTCACCTGGTAGCCCTGCTGTTTCAGATGGTCGCGGATTCTGGTCCGGTCCATTAAGTTGCCAATAAAAAGTCCGATCTCGCTCATCGCCTTACTTTCCTCTTAGAGGATTCCCATCTACTCGGCCCGTCATGCCGGCGGTGAATAGATACCACCACCTTCATTTTGCCTTGTCCTCTCCCCAGCGGAGAATCTCAATTCGCACGGGAATGATGCCATCTTTCAGTGCCCCCAGTTCCCGGGCCGCACCGTAGGACAGATCCATGATTCTTCCCTCAACGAAGGGACCGCGGTCATTCACCCGGACCACCACCGATTTTCCGTTCTGCAAGTTGGTCACCTTACAGAGCGTGCCAAACGGCCATTGGCGGTGGGCAGCGGTGAAGGCATTCATGTCGAAAGTTTCCCCGTTGGCCGTTTTCCGCCCGTGGAAATCAGCACCGTAGTAGGAGGCTCTACCGTACACCACCTTCTGCCCGCGAACCGCATGGCGATCCTTACGCAAGCGCTCGCGCTGATTAAAATCCGGGTTGGAGCGCCGCACCCCTTTGCTGGAGGCACAGGCAGTCTGAAGGGCCATCACAAACAATGCCGCCGGAATTAGGGTAGCAAAAACAATTCTCTTGAACCACAGCCGCCGCCCTGCCCCATTTTCCAGGGAGCTCCGCCCACCTGCTTTTGCCACGGGCTTCCATGGGGCCATTCGAAAAGTGGATTGCCGCAGGGAAAAAGCCTGCCTCATTAAATCCATCGCCCGGAGCCAGTGGTGGATACGGCACTTAGCGTCTAGAACTGCGCCGGCTGACTTTAGAAACCTGCCACAGCGTAGATCAGTGCCTTGCAAACAGGACATGGCGATATTTGGCCATTGGGTTTTCACGGGCGCCCGCTGGGGATGTCATTAAAATTGGTAGTGCCCCGATGTTGAAGCATTCGGCGCCGTCGCCAGCGAATTTTGCTCAGTGGAATGGCGCTTGAGTGCCCTTCCTTCACCTCCGATTCTTCAGGCGGCTTTTCTTCTGCCTTCGGCGAAAGGTCACTGCTTGCTTCCAGCCCGGTCCCGGACGCTTCGGCCAGGGTAACCGGCGTGGTTTTCCGGCGGGCAATTTCCTTGTAAGGCCCTTCTACTGCGTAGTGTTGCAGCAAGGTTTTGTAGGCTTCCAGTGCCTTCTGCGGCTGGTTTAAGTCCTTTTCGTAAATCCAGGCCAGGGCAAACATGGCCTTAGCGGACCATTCCAGGGCGGTATCCAGATCGGCCACCTGCCGGTAAAGGACCAGGGCCGAATCCACCTGATGGGCGAAATAGAGGGATTCGGCTTTCAGAAACAGTGCATGGGCACGTTCTTCCAGCCAGTCGTGAACTTTCTGTTCGCCTTTTCCATGCTTCCGGCGCAGAATTTCCCTGGCAAACACCGAGGTAGGATAGCGTTGTAGAATGAGTTGTTCCAGCGAATCGGCCAGGCTGGAATCCTGGTATTCGGGAAGACGGTAAATGTAAAGCAAGGAATACAGCGCCTTCGGAGTCAACACAGAATCCTGATAAGTTTGAATAAACTTGCGGTAGTGGTAAGCCGCCGAATCGAAATTCTGGTCCTTAAGCAGGTAAAACTCGGCCAGATGAAAGCGATTTTCCATCAAGTCCCGCTGGATCTGTGCCAGCTTGCGTTTCTCCTTGTAAGGTTTGTTTTTTGGTCCTGGAGCCTGATGCCCCCTCCGGGAGCGATTGGCCCTATTGGGATCGGGCTTATCCCTGCTTGGGGATGTGTGGCGATTGCGCAGATCAGCAAATTCGTCCAGCCGAGCCAGGGAATCGCGGCGGGCCTGTTCAATGGAATCCAGTTTAGCTTTCAGAAGAGAATCCTGTTGCATCTTTTTTAACGAATCTTCCGGGATCCACTGGCGCATAAAGTCGATGGTTCGCTGATCGACCGAATCGGTGGTGGTGTAACCCAGAGCGGCCAGCAACGAATCCTCTCGCTGCGCTTTGTAAAGCGAATCGCGAAAGTAGCGATCGTTCTGCAATCGATAAACCAGTCGGGCATCCCGCTGAATGGCGTGCTGCAGATCCTTCAATTCCTTCAGATACAGGCGCTTGCTCTCGGCAATTTTCAGGCTGTCGAATTGGGGATCCAATCCTTTGACCCGGGCATAATAGGTAACCGCCGAATCCAGGTTGTGGTACACGTGTTCAAACAAATGGGCCAGGCGAAAGGCGGCATCAGCGGTCCCGGGAACCCGGCCTCGCCTTTTGGTCTGCAGCGCTTCCCGGTACAACTGTTTTGCAGACAGGTAGTCCTTCTTGGCTTCGTAAATTCGGCCCAGCTCGGTTTTGAGCACCGATAAATAGGGCTCGAAACGAGGTGCGGTGAGCATTTTCTTCAGAATGCCAATACCCTGGTCCGATTTTCCAACCCGCACATAGGACTGAGCCAAATGCAACAGGCTCTGATACTCAATGTCCACGGTGGGTTCAAACTTCTTTACCCTCTGGTAATGTTTGATCGCCTCCCGGTAATTTTTCTGCTGGAAGTAGGATTCACCAAGCATAAACTCCAGCCGGGCCCGGTATTCTTTGTCCGGTCCTTCTTCCATGGCCTTTTTGAAATAGTCGATGGCGGTTTGATAATCACCGCTGTCGAAGGAAAACTGACCCAGAGCAAAATTGGCTTCGGCACGAATGGCCGCGCTGCGGGTGGCATTGATGGCCTGAATGAATCGATCCCTGGCCTCTTCGAACCGATTTCGCTTTAGAAATATCTTCCCATACCAGAGCAACACCTCCGGTACCAGTTCACTTTCCGGGTATTTTTTAAGAAACTGATCGGCATGAATTTGGGCCTGGGCCAAATGATTCAGATAGTATTCACTCTTGATGATGTAGAGCAAGGCGTCGTCCGCATATTTGCTCTTTTCGCTGTAAATTTCAATCAACTTCCAGCACTTTTCGATGGTTTTGTCGAAGTATTGCCGGGCTTTATTAGGAAGCACACGGGCGTCGGGGTTCTCCCGCAGCACTTCAATGCCCTGATTAAAGTTCTTTTTGGCGTTAAAGAGGGTATTGTAATAGGCGCAACTCAGGTACAGGCCGATCAGCCCTGTCAAAAGCGGTGTTAAAACTTTTTTTCCCACGGCTCCTCGCAGTAAAACTCGAAACCTCACATTCCTTTGGCTCTCAGGCGATCCAGGGCCATAATCAACCGGGGCAAAGCCTGGTCCGCTGCCTCTCGAATGACCTCGTCGGCCACCGAACTCAACGGGGTCTCTTCTGGATTAATTTCCACCAGCAATGCCCCGTTCCCTTTCGCCAGGTAAGGTAAGGAGGCCGCCGGTTCAACGGTAGCAGAAGTTCCAATAGCCAAAAAAATTTCTGCTTCTGCTGCCACCTCTTGCGCTTTCTCCAATGCCTCTACCGGCAAAACTTCCCCAAACCAGACCACATCCGGCCGAATCAGCCCACCACAATGAGGACAGCGAGGTAAGGCCCCTTTTTCGGGTATTTCTCCCTGGAAAGGCTTATTACACGCCAGACATCGATTGCGCAAAATGTTTCCGTGCAATTCGATAACATTTTTCGAACCGGCCAGCCGATGCAAATTGTCCACATTCTGCGTGATCAGATGAAATTCCGGGACGATTCTTTCCAAATCCACCAGGGCATAATGGGCCAGATTCGGCTTAACTTTCTGGATCAGCTGCCTGCGCCAATTGTACCATTCCCACACCAGTTCAGGATTTTTCATAAACGCTTCCACGCTGGCTAGTTCCCTGGGATCGAATTTGTTCCATAGGCCGTCCTTGCCACGAAAGGTGGGGACACCGCTGGCGGCACTAACACCGGCGCCGGTTAGTGCAACCACGCTGTAAGCATTGCTCAACCGCTCCAGCAAGCGCGAGGAAAACCCGGTCTCCGGCTCATTCTGCCCTGGCATGAAGTGGCTTTTTCTCCCTTAATTAAATGACCTTCGATTTCATTTTCTGAATTCAGCCCTCATCCATGGGAACACCAAAGCTGGTTCCCACCGACAGAGCAACTTTAATTAAAGGGTGGTCCGGCGGCACCAGCCGCTGCTTGCCCATCACCGTTTTCACCGGCACCGATGTAATCCGATTGCCGTGCAGGGCAACCATCTGATTAAACTTTCCTTCCACCACCAGTTCCATGGCCTTGAGGGCAAACTGGGTGGCCAACAAGCGGTCCAGAGGCGTGGGCGAGCCACCGCGTTGCAGATGTCCCAGGATGGTGACCCGGGTTTCCACATCCATGGCCTGCTCAATCTGTTGGGCGACAATATGGCTGATGCCCCCCAGACGTATGGGATCGGGACTATCCTCAACAATACGTTGATAGACCTGCTTGCCCCCAGCTGGCCGAGCCCCTTCGGAAACCACAATAATGCTAAAGCGCTTTCCCCAGCGCGTGTGGCGCCGGCGAATGGCACGAACCACTTCGTCAATCTGGTAAGGCAATTCGGGGATTAAAATGACATCCCCCCCGCCGGCCAAACCCGATTCCAGGGCCAGCCAGCCGGCATTGCGCCCCATGACCTCCACCAGCATCACCCGATGGTGGGATTGGGCGGTGGTGTGAATTTTATCGATGGCTTCGGTAGCGGTGGTAAAGGCTGTGTTGAAACCGAAGGTCACGTCCGTGCCCATCAAATCGTTGTCGATGGTTTTAGGAACCCCCACAATTTTTGCACCCTTTTCAGCGAGCTTGCCGGCGATGGTCATGGTGCCATCGCCTCCCACGCAAATCAGGGCATCCAGCCCTAGGTCGTGGTATAGCTCCATACACTGGTCGGAAACATCCACTTTTTTAATATTTCCGTTTTCTTTTACAATATGCCCGAATGGATTGGCCTTATTACTGGTACCCAATATGGTGCCGCCCTGAGTTAAAATGCCGGAAACCATTTCATAGGTCAGCCGCGTAAAACGCCCCTCAATCAGGCCCTCAAAACCGTCGTAAAAGCCAATCACTTCCCAGCCGTATTGATTAATGGCGCTCTTGGTAATGCCTCGAATAACTGCGTTCAGCCCGGGACAGTCTCCGCCGCCAGTGAGTAAGCCTACCCGCTTGTTGCTCATTGCTGCGCTCCTTCCATTTCGCCGACTTTGCCCAGAATTTCTTCCAGTTCCTTGCGTTCCACCACTTCCTTTTCCAGAAGACGCCGGGCTAGTGCGTCCAGCCGATCCCGATGTTCCAGCAGGAGGTTCCTAGCCCGCTGGTAACAATTATCGAGGATCTGGCGGGTTTCTTGATCAACCCACTCGGCGGTTTTCTCGCTGAACGGTTTCTGGAGTTCAGGAGCACCCAGAAATTGGTTTTTGCGGGTATCGGCGAAACTGACATTGGGCAGCCGTTCACTCATGCCGTAAACCAGGATCATGTTGCGAACAATCTGGGTGGCCTTTTCAATATCGTTGGCTGCGCCGGTAGAGATGGTCCCAAAAACAATTTCCTCGGCCGCCCGGCCGCCCAAAAGACTGGTAATGCGGTCCAGGAGCTCTTCCCGGGTGAGCAGATAGCGGTCTTCCAGGGGCGTCTGCAGCGTGTAGCCCAGGGCCCCGATGCCCCGGGGCACGATGGATACTTTGGCCACGTACTCTCCGTGGGGCAAATAGTAACCCACCAGGGCATGGCCGGACTCGTGGTAGGCCACGATTTCACGTTCTCTGGGATTGATGACCTTGGTCCGCTTTTCCAGGCCGGCGACCACTCGTTCAATGGCCTCTTCGAAATCGCTCATGTGAATTTTCGACCTGCCCTTACGTGCAGCCAGCAGGGCGGCTTCGTTACACACGTTGGCGATTTCGGCCCCGGCAAAACCGGGGGTCTGAGCGGCCAGCAGGTGAACATCCACGTCGTCGGCCAGGGGCAGGTGCCGCATGTGAACCTTGAAAATGGCCACCCGCCCATTCAGGTCGGGCCGGTCCACCACAATTTGCCGGTCGAAACGGCCTGGACGCAACAGCGCCGGATCCAGCACCTCCGGGCGATTGGTAGCGGCCATAATTACCACACCGGCGCTGGAGTCGAACCCATCCATTTCGGAGAGCAACTGGTTAAGGGTGTTTTCCCGTTCGTCATGGCCGCCCATGACCGGGCCGCTGACCCGGCTGCGGCCGATGGCATCAATCTCGTCGATGAACACGATGCAGGGTGCCCGCTCCTTGGCCTGAGCAAACAGATCCCGCACCCGGGCCGCCCCCACCCCAACAAACATCTCGACGAATTCCGAGCCGGTAATGCTAAAGAAGGGCACTCCCGCTTCCCCGGCCACGGCCTTGGCCAGCAGCGTTTTGCCGGTCCCCGGCGGGCCAACCAGCAATACACCCTTGGGCATTTTGCCGCCCAGACGCTGGTACTTCTGGGGGTTTTTCAGAAAATCAACAATTTCCCGCACCTCCTCCACCGCCTCATCGATCCCGGCTACATCTTTAAAGGTGACCCGATTCTTCATGTCGGCAGCAAAAATCTTGGCCCGGCTGCGCCCGAAACTCAGCACCGGATTACCAGGACCGATGCGACGAAGCAGAAAACCCCACAGCATGGCCAGGAACAGGAAGGGAAGGATCCAGTAAAGGAGAAAATTCTCCACCCAGTTGCTCTCAACCGCCCCGCTGTAATCCACCTGATGCGTTTCCAGCAGGGTCAGCAGGTCCCGATCCTCCACGCGAACGGTCCGGAAGCGCACCGGTCTTTCGGCACCAAAACGCCGGTAAATTTTTTTCAGGCGGGCATAGGCAGCCGCCGTCGTATCCACCCCCAGGCTGTCCAACTCGCTTCGGGTGCGCAGCAACCCGTGGATGGTGTGCTCGCCGATGGATACGGCCTTTACGGCATTCAGGCTCACCAACTCGCGAAAGGTTTTGTAGGAAATGTCCGCCTGACTGGTGGTAGTGAGGTAATACTGGAGGGCAAATAGGCCCAGGAAAACAATCAAAAAATAAATAATGGAAAATTTGGTACGTGTTTCCATAGCCTCTGTCAATCAAACGGTTGCGGAGGACAAATATTTCATGCCGATGGCGTCCTTGCGGGACCGTAAGCTGCAGCTCACCTTGTTGCAACCTTTAGCGTGATGAATTTACAAGGATTTAACCGACCAAACAAACATTAGTTTAGCCCTGTTCGAACAGGCGCCGATCAGCAGTCTCCGGCAAGGCCGTTGTTTGCCCTTCCGGCAGTGTGCTCCCGGGCCTTTTGAAGCCTTCGCTTCAGCCGGTTCAGGCGATGTTGAAGGGCAGGCAGGAAGCGACCCCACTCATCTTGCGGATTAAGCTGCTGCCGCACCTCGATAGCCCGAATGCCCCGGTTTACAATGTCGCTAGCCAGTTGAAAATTGCGCGCCTGGTGTTCGTAAAACTTGGCCAGCTCTTCTACCACCCGGGGATGGTAGTGCTCCTGGTCAAGAATTTTCCAGAGAAAGGCCATGGCCTGTTCCGGCTGATTGAGCTTTTTGGCCGCCATGGCCCGCAAAAAGTAAGCCTCCAGCTTTTTCTCTACCGGTTGGGATGGCGAGGCAGCCAGAAAGTGTTCCAGCAGCCGTGCCGCCAGCTGCCAATGCTGCCTCTGAAAATAATAGCCGGCCAATGCACACAGGTCCAATGGGTGCTGCAAATGCGTCAACGGGTCGGACGCGATGGCCCCGATGCGCAAGGCCAGCAAAACCATGTTCACCATGTCGTGATAGTTGTGTTCCAGTACATCTTCCAGGGCCCAAAGGTCCCGCCGGCGAAGAAATTCGAAGTACATCTGGGGAATCAGCGACCCAGGCAAATCCCCCACCCGATTGAGGCCGAGGACCTCCCGCTCCAGGCTCTGGAGATCGCAATTGTTGAGGCGTTGCCGCCAGATGCGTCGGGCGGGATGAAGAAAATCCAGATGCACCAGATCGTCCAGGCAGGTTTCCAGCCGATTCAGCAGAAATCGAGTCCGCAGCAGAGGCAGGTCGAAGGTTTTGCCGTTAAAGCTGGCCGTAAATCGATAGCCCCTCAGCAGGGCATCCAGCTGTTTGAGCATCAGGTATTCGTGGTTGAAATCCGGTAGCACGTACTGGCGCACCACAATGCAATCCAGCTCTAGATAGGCCAGGCCAATCAGAAAGGCCAGCGTTCCGGTACCCCCGGCCAGACCGGTGGTTTCCAGATCCAGGAACAGGACCTCGCGCAGCGGAATTTCCCGGAGGTCCTCGCAGATCAACCCGCAGGGGTCGCGAATAACCAGCCCCTGTTCCCACAACCGCTGGTAAGATGCGCGCTCAAAAAGCGGATACGTTTTCTCTTTCCGGAAAAAGAAAGCCCCTTCCCGCGCGA
>RFHE01000146.1 GCA_003696445.1 Calditrichota bacterium
CATCCGGAATGCCGGCACCCCCACCCTGATTGCTCACGGCAAGCGGGATTTGCGGGTCCCGCCCGGCCAGAGCCACGAGCTATACCGGGCGCTCCAGTTCCGAAAGGTTCCAACAGAACTGGTGCTCTATCCCAGGGAGCCGCATGGGCTGCGGGAGCGGGCCCATCAACTGGATTTTATCCAGCGTGTTCTTGAATGGTACGATAAGTACTTGAAAGGCATCCATCCTGCGGGCGATGAATCCGGTGCCAATCCGTAACCTGCCCCAATGCAGCCTCAGGTTCAGCCGTGGCCGCCTGCGAGCTCAAGCCGGCCGCGGCTTTTTTGCCTTGCCTGAACCTGCAGCACGCGCCGCAGGCAGGCAGTTGATTCTAACGAGCAGACAGGGCACCGTTTGGGACCATGACGCTCTGGAAGCAAACAACAAATAGCACGGGAAGAACGGTTGCAGCAGCACAACTCACCGGAATTGCACCGAATTTTTGGTAACCAGCCGGCAGGAACGGTGGTCTTTTCGAGGCATGGAGTTCAAAGAGGAATTCCCCTGCAGGCTGGGTTGTCGGACCGCGGCATCTTTTCTTTTACTCAGCCAGGGGAGCTTTCACGGCCCGGGGCAACCAGATTTCCGACTTAAGCCATCGGCTGCTCGGGTTACTTCCCCCAATCGAATCCCAGAGCAGAACCGCTACCGGACTGGGACAGGGCAGGGATTGAGCATTAAGAAAACTATGCAGATCGGATCCTATAGCGTCGGGTTGCAATTCGATGCGCACATTTCTCACGCAGGTTAAGTGCGGGTAACCCCAGCGTTTGAGTTGGAGGGGCGGCTTAACCAGAGTTCCTTCGGCGGTGGGTAACCCCAGCTCCCACCGAGGGGACGGTCGATTGTCCAGAGAATCAAAATAGTAAACCAGAAAATAGGGACCGGTGGGGACAATTTGCTGATTGGCTACCTCACGCAGGAAAATAGAAACCGCTTCCCGTGCACTGCCGGCAATTTCGGAAGGGTCCAGAGCCACGTAAATAAACTCGGACACGGTATCCTCAGCTACCGACGCGGTAACAGAGCGGGAAATCGAAGGCGGTGTCGGTCGCGATCCGCAGGCTAATAATAAACCGATTGCCCCGACCAGCAGTGTATGTTTGAAGATTCGATTCATCACTTTCCAAGTTGCCCGAATGACAGTTTAACCGTATTTCGTTAAACTGTCAAGGTATGAATTTGGTTTTCTTTTTGAGTGGCTGGCCAGCGCGCTTTTCTACAGCCTGGACCAGGTCCACTGGATCGAATGCATAGAGCCCTGTTGGCAGCCTTCAGCCAAGGCAGAAATAAGGGGAAACCTCTTGAGTCCGTTGTGCTTACCGGTTAAATTGATCTTCCTAATTTGACTGCGAGAATCAAAGTATGAGAGAACGCCTCATCTTTTTCCTTGCCATCGGAGGCCTTGCTCTGTTTTCGGGGACTCTGGTTGCACAAACCCTCCGCGCCAGGGTCAATCTGGAAGCCAGCCACTTGCTGCCGGAAGAGCAACAACTTCTGCAGGAGCTGCCCCGTGAAGTACAGGATTACGTAGAAAATTACGAGTGGGGCGACGAGAGCGAAGAGATCCTCATCGAATGTTCCATTACCTTTTTCGTGCAGACGGTAACCGAACGCGGGTCGGACAAAATCTATCGCGGCGAGTTCCTGATCAGTTCTCCCTCCGGCGAAAATTACCGCGATCGCTTTGTTGAATTCCCTTATCAACGGGGATATTTCTTCAACCACGAGCGCACCTATTTCGACCCGCTGTTGGATCTGATCGATTATTACGTGTACATGGTCATCGGCGGCGAAATGGATACCTACGAGCTGCTGGGCGGCACCCCCTACTACACTCAGGCCCTCAGCATCGCCAATCAGGGGCAATCCAGTCGCTACGGTTTTGGATGGACCACCCGCTTGGACCAAGTGCGCCAAATTACCAACGCAGACCACCGTCCCCTACGGGAAGCGAAATTCTATTACTACGATTGCTTGTACCAGATCGAGGAATTGAATAATAAGGAAGCAGCGCGTAAAGACGCCAAGATGGTGATTGATCTGCTGGAAGAAGTGCATAAACGACAGCCTAACAGCCCAGCTCTGAAACGCTTTCTGGATGCCCATTATCAAGAATTTTGTAAATTATTCGTTTACGACGAAAACAAATACAATTTGCGCCGCCTGGCCATTATCGACGATGCCCATCGGGAAACCTATCAGGAATGCGAGTAGCCGGCCGATGGGAAGCCCACCGGTTGATCTTTCCCTGTAAGGGGAACGGCCGGATTCTCACGTTTGATTTCCCGCTGCATTCAATTAAATTTTACATTCTGCAGGGCGGTGTGCGTTACCTTGCGCAAAACAAGGAAAAGCTCGCCAGCCCGCTATCGATGTACTGAATACAAATCGCTCATCAGAGAATTAGAAACCGAATCTTTAGGAGGGTTGAATTGGGAACGGCACCTTCGGTAGAGCGCATTACCCCTCGTTCCGAGGATTACAGTCGCTGGTACACGGACGTCATCTTACATGCCCGCCTGGCGGATTATTCGCCGGTAAAAGGCTGCATGGTGATCCGGCCCAATGGCTATGCCCTGTGGGAAAACATGCAGCGCATCCTGGACGGCATGTTTAAGGAAACCGGCCATGTGAATGCCTACTTCCCCTTGTTCATTCCAGAAAGTTTTATGAAAAAAGAAGCCGAGCATGTGGAAGGCTTTGCGCCGGAGTGTGCGGTGGTGACCCACGGGGGCGGCGAGAAGCTGGAAGAACCGCTCTACGTCCGTCCCACCTCGGAAACCATTATCTGGAGCATGTACAAAAAGTGGATCATGTCCTACCGGGACCTGCCCATTTTGATCAATCAGTGGTGCAATGTGGTTCGCTGGGAAAAACGGACCCGGCTGTTTTTGCGCACCACCGAATTTCTGTGGCAGGAGGGGCACACCGCCCATGCCACCGCCGAGGAGGCCGAAGCCGAAGCCCGGCAGATGCTAGAAATTTACCGCAAATTTGTAGAAGATTACCTGGCCATCCCGGTAATTACCGGACTCAAAACCGAATCGGAGAAGTTTGCCGGCGCCATTCGAACATACAGCATCGAGGCCATGATGCAGGACAAGAAGGCCCTGCAAGCCGGCACCTCCCACTACCTGGGTGAAAATTTCGCCCGCGCCTTCGATGTGAAATTTCAGGATAAAGACGGTCAGGTAAAGTACGTCCACGCTACCAGCTGGGGGGTCAGTACCCGACTAATTGGAGCCCTGGTAATGACCCATGGGGACGACAACGGCCTGATTCTGCCGCCCAGAATCGCGCCGCTACAACTGGTCATCGTGCCCATCTGGAAGGAAACCAATCGGGACGTGGTACTCCCGTTCAGCGTACAGGTGTACCAGCAATTGAAAGGGCGCTTTACCGTGCGCTTGGACGATCGGGAACAGTACAAACCCGGCTACAAGTTTGCCGAATGGGAAATCCAGGGGGTGCCGTTGCGCATCGAAATCGGCCCGCGGGATGTGAACAACCAGCAGGTGACCCTGGTCCGGCGGGACACTCGGGAGAAAATACCCTGCCCGGTAGATCAGGCGGTGGAAAAAGTAGAGCAACTTTTGGAAGTCGTCCAGAAGGACCTGTTTCTCCGCGCTCTGGAAATGCGCCGGAACAACACCTTTCGCATCGACGATTACACCGAATTTAAAGAAATAATGGAAAAACGTGGCGGTTTTGTGGAAGCCCACTGGTGTGGATCAGAGGAGTGCGAAGCTAGGGTAAAGGAAGAAACCAAGGCAACCATTCGCAATATTCCTTTCGATCGGCAGCCCGAAAAAGGCCGCTGTATTGTGTGCGGTCAACCTTCGGAGGGGCGGGTCGTGTTTGCCCGCGCCTATTAACCAG
>RFHE01000147.1 GCA_003696445.1 Calditrichota bacterium
CGGATCAGCACAATGGAGTGCTCCTGCAGGTTGTGCCCTTCCCCGGGGATGTAGGCGGTAACTTCCATCCCGTTGGTCAGGCGCACACGAGCCACCTTCCGCAATGCCGAATTAGGTTTCTTGGGCGTGGTGGTGTAAACACGGGTACACACACCCCGCTTCTGCGGACAGGCGCCCAGTGCCGGAGCCTTGTTTTTCTTCTCGACTTTCTGCCGTCCAAACCGAATCAGTTGATTGATTGTTGGCACTTTTCCTCCTTTAACTTCAAAAAGTGACAGACTTAAAACTTAAAGACTATTTTCAAAATTGTCAATTGCAAAAATATTCTTTTCACAAACCTGATTGTGTTTAGGCATCCGATTCGCTGCCCATCAGACCTGCCTAATGCGCATAAAATCCCCGCCAGCCACCCGCGTCACAACCCGTAGTGCCTGGCGGGGATAAATCTTGTGTTGTTGAAATGGCCTTCCTGCCGGATCTGCCGGCCCTTGAGGACCGGCAGAGGTTCTATTTCGCAGGTACTACCTCTGGCATTTCCTCTTCCCGACCGGTTTCGGCCTTTAAGGTTACCTGCAGTTGCTTGTACTTCTTCAGACCGGTGCCGGCGGGAATCAGGTTCCCGACAATCACGTTTTCCTTCAGTCCGTACAGATAATCCACTTTGCCAGCAATAGCAGCGTCGGTCAACACCCGAGTGGTTTCCTGGAAGGAAGCTGCTGAGATGAAGCTATCCGTGCTGAGGGCCGCCTGAGTGATTCCCAAAAGGATAGGTTCGGCGGTCGCCGGCTCGGCATCGCGCGCTTCGGCCGGTTTCTTTTCCGCCTTCTCCAGCTGGCGATTGGTGTATTCAAACTTCACCTTATCCACCAGCTGCCCTTCTTTGAATCGGGAATCGCCCGGATCGGTAATTACCACTTTGTTGAGGATTTTCTCATTTTCTTCCTTGAAAACAAACTTATTCACCGTATCGCCTTCCAGGAAGCGGGTGTCGCCGGGATCCAGCACGCGCACGCGCTGCATCATCTGCCGGACAATGACCTCGATGTGCTTGTCGTTAATGCGCACACCCTGCAGACGATACACTTCCTGAATTTCGTTGACCAAATACTCTTGAACCCGCCCGGGTCCCAGAATTTGCAGAATATCTTGGGGAGAGATGGCTCCGTCGGTCAGCATTTCGCCGGCCCTCACAAAATCCCCGTGATGGACCAGCACGTGCTTGCTGTAGGGCACCAGATATTTTTTGGTCTCCAGGGTTCCTTCCACCACGATTTCCCGGATACCCCGTTTGACCGGTCCAAACTTTACGATTCCGTCAATTTCGCTAACCAGGGCCTGTTCCTTGGGCTTTCTGGCTTCGAACAGCTCGGCTACTCGGGGCAAACCACCGGTGATGTCCCGCGTTTTGCCAATCTCGCGAGGAATTTTGGCCAGTGCCTGACCGGGAATGACGGTATCCCCATCATTTACCAAGAGGTGAGCCTTTACTGGCAGAATGTAAGTAGCCAGTACATTGCCTTCCTCATCCACAATGGCCAGGTGCGGGCTCAGGCTCTTATTCCTGGATTCAATCACCACCCGCTGGCGTTTACCGGTCTGGTCGTCCACTTCCTCGTGCACGGTTATGTTTTCCAGCAGGTCCACAAATTTTACTTTGCCGCCATGCTCGGTAAGAATGACCGAAGAATAGGGATCCCATTCAAACAATTCGGTGCCTTTTTCCACCTTCTGGCCGTCTTTTACCAGCACTTTGGCCCCATAGGGTACCACGTAGCTAACCAGCAACCGACCATCCTCGTCCACCAGTTCGATTTTGCCGTTTCGGCCGATGGCCACATCCCGTTCCACACTGGCCTCTTCTTCTTCCTCGTACACCCTGGTTTTCAAAAGCCGCAGGTTATCGTAACGAACCTTGCCACTGAATTTAGCGATCACGCGGGATTCAGCGGCAATTCGGCCGGCGGTGCCACCGATGTGGAAGGTTCGCAGGGTAAGCTGGGTACCCGGCTCACCAATGCTCTGGGCAGCCATCACACCCACGGCCTCACCGATTTCTACCAGTCGGCCGGTGGCCAGATTCCGCCCATAGCACAGGGCACACACGCCACGAGTGGATTCGCAGGTCAACACCGAACGAATCTTAATGGTTTCTACTGCCGAATTGTCGATCTTTGTCGCAATGGCTTCGTCGATCAATTGCCCGGCACTCACCAGTTCCTCGCCGGAGATAGGATCGTACACGTCTTCTACAGCCACTCGGCCTAGAACGCGATCGGAAAGAGGCTCGATCACGTTTTCCCCTTCTTTGAGGGCGTGAATTTCCAGGCCAAGAATGGTGCCGCAATCGTACTCGGTAATCATGACGTCCTGAGCCACATCCACCAACCGGCGGGTCAGATAACCGGCGTCGGCGGTCTTCAGTGCCGTATCGGCCAAGCCTTTGCGGGCACCGTGGGTCGAAATAAAGTACTCCTGCACGGAAAGCCCTTCCAGGAAGTTGGCCGTAATGGGGTTTTCGATGATCTCGCCGGTTTGGCCGGTCAAGGATTTCTGCGGTTTGGCCATCAAGCCGCGCATCCCGGCCAGCTGGCGGATCTGTTCCCGGTTACCGCGGGCGCCGGAATGGGACATCATGTACAGCGAATTAAATCCATCTTTGTGCCGTTCCAGCAGCTTGAACAGTTCCAGGGAAACCTGCTCGGTTACTTTGGTCCAGATGTCGATGACCTTGTTGTAGCGCTCGCCATCGGTGATCAAACCTTCCCGGTACTGCTCTTCAATTTCCCGCACCTCTTCGTAGGCACGCTCAATAATTTTGGTTTTGGTCTCGGGAACCACCACATCGTCCAGACCGATGGAGGAACCGGCAACCGTAGCAAAGTGGAAGCCCAAATCCTTCAAGTCGTCCAGGAATTCGGTGGTACGCAGGTTTCCGCATTTCAGCAGGACGCGCGAGACCAGGTTTTCCAGCGCTTTTTTGGTCATCAATTCATTGACAAAACCCACTTCGTCCGGGACGATGGTGTTGAAGATCACCCGTCCCACCGTGGTTTCGATCAGCTCGCCGTTGTAGCGCACTTTGATGATGGCGTGCAAATCTACTTTGCCATCGTTGTAAGCAATTTGTACCTCAGCTGGCGAGGCAAAAATTTTGCCCTCGCCACGGGCACCCTTGCGCTCCTTGGTTAAATAGTAGGAACCCAGCACCATGTCCTGGGAAGGCAGGGCCAGCGGACGTCCGTTTGCCGGCGAGAGGATATTGTGGGAAGCCAGCATGAGCAACCGCGCTTCCATCTGCGCTTCGAAGCTCAACGGCACGTGAACGGCCATCTGGTCGCCGTCGAAGTCCGCGTTAAAGGCCGCACACACCAGCGGGTGAATTTCGATGGCTTTGCCCTCGATGAGCACCGGCTGAAAGGCCTGAATGCCCAGTCGGTGCAGGGTAGGCGCCCGGTTCAGCAGCACGGGATGTTCGCGGACAATTTCCTCCAGGATCTCGAAAACCACCGCATCCCGCTTGTCCACAAAGCGCTTGGCGCTTTTCACCGTTTTGACGATCTTGCGGTCCTGCAGTTTGCGGATAATGAACGGCTTGAACAGTTCCACCGCCATTTCCTTGGGCAGACCGCATTCGTAGAGCTTGAGCCGTGGCCCGACCACAATCACCGAACGGCCGGAATAATCCACCCGTTTACCGAGCAGATTCAACCGGAAGCGCCCCTGTTTGCCGCGCAACATATCGGAGAGCGACTTTAACGGCCGGTTCCCATCGCTGCGCACGGCAGTGGTGCGCTTGGTATTGTCGAACAGCGCATCCACGGCTTCCTGCAGCATACGCTTTTCGTTGCGCAGGATGACTTCCGGCGCCTTGATGTCGATCAGCTTTTTCAGCCGGTTGTTCCGAATAATTACCCGGCGGTACAGGTCATTCAAGTCGCTGGTGGCAAAGCGCCCGCCTTCCAGCGGCACCAGCGGCCGCAATTCAGGCGGAATCACCGGAATAACATCCAGCACCATCCATTCCGGCTTGTTCTTGTATTCCCCGTTTTCTTTGGTGCGAAACGCCTCTACCACCTTCAAGCGCTTCAGCGCTTCTTGCTTTTTCTGCTGGGAGCGCTCGGTTTTCATGATGGTGCGAAGCTCGCGGGAGAGGGCCTCGATGTCGATCCGGCGCAACATTTCCCGGATGGCCCCGCCGCCCATATCGGCAATGAATTTCTCCGGATGGTCGTCCGGCAAATTCCGCTCCTCGGGACTAAGCCCCTCCATGACATTGAGATACTCTTCCTCGGTCAGTAGGTCGCCCACTTTGTAGCCGGTGTTGCCCGGCTGAATCACCACATAGGCCTCGTAGTAAATGATCTTTTCCAAATCTTTGGGCGAAATGTTGAGCAGGTAACCGATTTTGGACGGCGTGGAACGGAAATACCAGATGTGTACAATCGGCACGGCCAGGCTGATGTGGCCCATCCGCTCGCGGCGCACACTTTTGGTGGTTACTTCTACCCCGCAGCGATCGCAGATAATGCCCTTATATCGAATGCGCTTGTATTTTCCGCAATGGCATTCCCAATCTTTTACCGGCCCAAATATCTTCTCGCAAAACAGTCCATCTTTTTCGGGCTTAAAGGAACGGTAGTTAATGGTTTCCGGCTTGGTTACCTCACCGTAGCTGCGTTCCAGGATGGCATTCGGCGAAGCCAGCCCGATTGAGATTTTGGACAACTGGCCTTTGATTGGATAATTTTCCAAGGCTACCATCTCCTTAAAAATATGTTAAGTACTGCTTCATCATTGATCATCCGGCCGGGCGGCCTGCGCTGCCCGGCACAGTGATTATTCCACTTTTACGTCCAGGCCAAGGCCCTGCAGTTCCTTCACCAGCACATTGAAGGATTCCGGCCGACCCGGTTCGGGTAGATTTTCACCCTTCACAATGGCCTCGTAAACCCGCGTGCGTCCCTGGACGTCGTCGCTCTTGTAGGTCAGAATCTCCTGCAGGGTGTGGGCAGCCCCATACGCTTCCAGCGCCCACACTTCCATTTCACCGAATCGCTGGCCACCAAACTGGGCTTTTCCACCCAGGGGTTGCTGGGTAATCAGCGAGTACGGCCCAATGGCCCGGGCGTGGATTTTGTCGTCCACCATGTGGGAGAGTTTCAGCATGTAGATGTAACCGATGGTCACTTCCTGATCGAAGGGTTCACCGGTTCGGCCATCGTAGAGCTGCATTTTACCCAGCAGAGGCAGCCCAGCCTTTTTCATCTCTTCCATGACATCGTCGAAGGTCGCCCCGTCGAAGGCCGGCGTGGCGTAGAACTTGCCAAGCACCTTCCCGGCCCAACCCAGGGTGGTCTCGAAAATCTGCCCCAGGTTCATTCGCGAGGGCACACCCAGCGGGTTAAGCACGATATCCACCGGCGTGCCGTCGGGCAGGAAGGGCATGTCCTCCATAGGCACAATTTTGGATACCACACCTTTATTCCCATGGCGGCCGGCCATTTTATCGCCCACAGTCAGCTTGCGTTTCTGAGCCACATACACCTTGGCCAACTGCACAATACCCGGCGGCAGCTCATCGCCGATCATGATTTTGTGCTTCTCGGTACGCAGGTCGTTTTCAATTTCCCGAACCAGCGCCTTGTATTCGCTGAACAGGCGGCGGACCAGATCGTTCTTGGCCTCATCCTCGAACCAGGGCTCCAGGTAATCCACCAGGTCCAGTTCGATCTTGTCGAAACTGGTTTTGGTGATCTTGGCACCGGGCTTCACCACAGTTTTGCCCAACTTACTCTTGATGCCCTTGGTTGGGGTTTTGCCGAATTTTTCGAACAGGTAAGTCCGCAGCCGCTGCTCAATGGCTTCGATTTCGGCCTGGGCTTTTTTCTCCAGGGCCTCTATTTTCTTCTTGTCTTCTTTTTTGGTTTTGGGATCTTTCTTTTTCCGGGAGAACAGCTTGGTATCCAGGACAATCCCGCGCATGCCGGCCGGCAACTTCAGCGAGGCATCCTTCACATCCCCGGCCTTGCTGCCAAAGATGGCCTTGAGCAGCTTTTCTTCCGGGGTGGGCTCGGTTTCGCCCTTGGGGGTTACCTTCCCCACCAGAATGTCGCCGGCTTTCACCTCGGCACCCACCCGGATGATGCCGTTTTCATCCAGATTCTTGGTGGCCTCTTCGCTCACATTGGGAATTTCCCGGGTCAGCTCTTCTTCGCCGCGTTTGGTGTCCCGCACCTGGATTTCGAATTCTTCGATGTGGATCGAGGTGTAGAGATCATCCCGGACGATGCGTTCGGAGATGATGATAGCGTCCTCGAAGTTGTAGCCGTTCCAGGGCATGAAGGCCACCAGCACGTTGCGCCCCAGGGCCAGATCGCCCCGGTCGGTGGCGGGGCCATCGGCCAGCACCTGGCCTTTTTTCACCTCATCGCCCACGTTGACCAGCGGGCGCTGATTAATGCAGGTGTTCTGGTTGGTGCGCAGGAACTTCAGCAGACGGTACTCCCGGCGCTGGGCCTGTCCGGTCAGAATCTCCCGCGGATCGTCCACCGAATCCGGATTGACCCGAATGACGATGTGGTTGGCATCCACTTCTTCCACCACCCCGTCCACATCACTGATGAGCATGGCGCCGGAATCGCGGGCTACCTTGTGCTCCATGCCGGTCCCCACGATGGGGGCTTCCGGGCGGATGAGCGGCACCGCCTGGCGCTGCATGTTCGAGCCCATCAATGCACGGTTGGCATCGTCGTGTTCCACAAAGGGAATCAACGAGGCCGAGGCGGATAGAATCTGGTTGGAGGCCACATCGATGTACTGGACTTCCTCCGGTGGCACCAGCAAGAAATCGCCCTTTTTGCGAACCTTGACCAGGTCCTTGGTAAATTTACCGGTTTTGGGATCCACCGGCGCATTAAACTGGGCAATAACGGCCCGTTCTTCGTCGTCGGCGGAAAGGAATTCGATTTCGTCGGTCAGCTTGCCGTTCTTTACTTTCCGGTAGGGGGTTTCGATAAAACCGAAATCGTTCACCCGAGCCAGCACACTGAGCGAGGAGATCAACCCGATATTGGGTCCCTCCGGCGTTTCGATGGGACAGAGCCGGCCGTAATGGGTATAGTGAATATCGCGCACTTCAAATCCGGCCCGCTCGCGGGTCAGACCACCGGGCCCCAGCGCGCTCATGCGGCGCTTGTGTGTCAATTCGGAGAGCGGATTGGTCTGATCCATAAACTGAGACAGCTGGGACGTACCGAAAAAGGTATTGATCACCGAGGTGACCGCACGCGCATTCACCAGCTCCTGGGGCGTCAGCGTTTCCGCATCGCCCAGGTTCATGCGCTCTTTGATGGTCCGAGCCATGCGGGTCATGCCCAGGTTGAATTGAGCGGCCAGCTGTTCGCCCACCGTACGCACCCGGCGATTGCCTAAATGGTCGATGTCGTCGGTGTTGCGCTTCCCTTCGCGCAGCTCAATCAGGTACTTGATGATTTCAATAAAATCCTGCTCGGTGAGCACGGTCGTCTCGTAGTCGATGTCCAATCCCAGCTTCTTGTTCAGCCGGTAGCGGCCCACTGCTCCCAGATCGTAGCGTTTGGGATTGAAAAACATCTTGCGCAGCAGATCTCGAGCCGTTTCCAGATCGGGTGGTTCCCCGGAGCGCAACAGCTCATAAATTAGGCGCAGGGCCGCTTCCTCATTTTTCGCCGGATCCTTGGCCAGGGTATTCAGCACCAAATTGGGCATGGAAGGATCGGGCTTTTGGGCCACCCGGATGGTTTTGATCTTGGCTGCCTTCAGAGCCTCGACCGCCTCTTCATCCAGCACCGTCCCGGCCTCCAGAAGCACTTCTCCGGTTTTCTGATTGATCACATCCTCCACCGGACGGAGCCCGACCAGCGAAAGGGTCTCCGCTTTGCGCACATCCACCTCTTCCACCAGCCCGAACAGTTCCAGAATCTCCTTGTCGGTGGCAAAGCCGAGCGCCCGCAGAAAAGTGGTGACATAAAACTTTTTCTTGCGGTCGATGTAAACGTGCAGACAATCGTTAATATCGGTCATAAATTCGACCCAGCTCCCCCGGAAGGGAATGATACGGGCCGAAAAGATTCGGGTGCCGTTGGGATGAATACTCTCGTCGAAAAACACCCCCGGCGCCCGATGCAGCTGATTGACAATGACCCGCTCAGCACCATTGATGACAAAGGTACCGCGCTCGGTCATGTAGGGCATATTGCCCAGATACACGTCCTGCTCGATGGTTTCGGTGTACTCGTCGGTTTCGCCGGTGGGATCCTTAATGGACAGGCGCAGCTTGGCCTTCAAGGGCACCGCATAGGTCAGGCCGCGTTCCCGGCATTCCTGAACGCTGTATTTGGGCTTGTCGATGTAGTATTCCACAAAATCCAGAATAAAATTTTCCCGATTGTCCACAATCGGGAACGTGTTTAAAAACACGGCCTGAAGACCTTTGTCCTCACGCTTATCCGGCGGTACATTCTCCTGCAAAAATTCCTCAAAAGAAGATCGTTGAACATCCAGAAAATGAGGATATTCAACGATCGTAGGAATACGGGAGAACGATTGGCGCTGAATCGTTCGGTTGGATTCCTTCAAGGATGACACCTCTCAGTTACATGAACTGCAAACATTGTGATTTGGGTTAGCTGAAAAACAGCGGGCACGGTTTATTTGACTTCGACGGTAGCGCCCACTTCTTCCAGCTGCTTTTTGATTTCCTCGGCTTCGGCCTTGGAAACCCCTTCTTTGACTGCCTTGGGTGCACTCTCCACCAGGTCCTTGGCTTCCTTCAAGCCCAGGCCGGTAATCGCCCGAACCACCTTGATGACCTGAATTTTCTGGGAGCCCACATCCTTGAGCACCACATCAAATTCGGTTTTTTCTTCGGCGGGGGCTTCTGCGCCACCTGCAGCAGCGGCACCGGCCACCGGCATAGCTACCGGCGCAGCGGCAGTGACTCCGAATTTCTCTTCGATTTCCTTCACCAGCTCAGACAACTCCAGCATGGTGGCCTTTTCCAGATAAGAGAGAACATCCGCTCTTGTAATCTCAGCCATTTTTCCAATACCTCCGTTAATGATAAATAAACGTTTAACCGGATTGTTTTTTCTGTTCTTCCAGAGCCTTTACCGCACCCACAAAATTCAGCAGCGGGGCGCGCAGGGTATTGACAAAGTGAACCAGCGGTTGCTGGAGCATGCCAACAAACTGAGCCAGCAACTCATCCCGGCTGGGCAGGTTGGCCAACTGCTCCACCTGATCGGGTCCCACAAAGGTCCCTTCAAAAACGGCCGCCTTAATTTTGAACTTGTCATTTAAAATGCTTTTGAACTTCTTAAGGATTTTCATCGGCTTGGTCGGGTCGTCGTAACTGATCACATAGGAGTTCACCCCAACCAGCAGATCGTCCAGCTCTTTGATGCCCGCCTTATTCAGGGCCAGGTGGGCCAGTGTATTTTTCACCACCCGATATTCCACGTTTTCGGCATGGAAGCCCTTGCGCAGTTCCACAATGGTATTCACATCGATGCCGGTGAAATCGGCAACAAAAATGCTGCGGGCGCGCGAGAATTTATCGGTCATCTCTTGTACTACGGCTTCTTTCTGTGGCGTAGGCATTTTTCCGAATCCTCTTGCTTACAATTAATCCATGTATTCCTGGTAAGTGGTGACCATCGGAATGGCCGGTCCCATGGTATTGGAGACATGGATACTTCTCAAATAAGTTCCTTTCGCCGCAGCCGGTTTCAACCGGATGATGGTCTGGACCAGCGTCTTGATATTGTCGCGCAGCTTGTCGGGCTCAAAGGAAGCCTTTCCCACGCCGGCATGGACAATGCCGGTCTTATCCACCCGGAAATCGATTTTACCGGCTTTTATCTCTTTCACCGTCTGCCCCACATCCATGGTCACCGTTCCACTTTTGGGATTGGGCATCAACCCACGTGGACCGAGAATTCGACCCAGCCTGGCCAAATCCTTCATCACATCCGGGGTGGCCACCACCACATCAAAATCCAGCCAGCCCTGCTGAATTTTTTCGATGTATTCCTGATGGCCCACGTAATCGGCACCGGCTTCTTCGGCCTCTTTGGCCTTCTCACCCTTGGCGATCACCAGCACCCGGACCGGTTTGCCCAGACCATGGGGCAGCGTCACCGTGCCGCGCACCACCTGATCGGCATGCCGGGGATCTACTCCCAGGCGAACGGCCACTTCCACGGTTTCGTCGAATCGGGCCGAAGCGGTCTTCTTCAAAAGCTCCACCGCCTCGTCCAGTGAATATTGCCGTTTCTCAATCAGTTTGGAAACTTCTCGATATCGTTTGCTACGTTTTTTCATTGACCCATCCTCACACGGCTAAAATTAATCCGTAACCTCAATTCCCATGCTGCGTGCCGTTCCCTCGATGATCTTCATGGCCGCATCGATTTCCATGGCATTCAAGTCCGGCATTTTGGTCCGGGCAATCTCTTCCACCTGGGCGCGGGTAACCTTGGCTACCTTTACCCGGTTGGGTTCGCCCGAACCCTTCTCAACACCGGCGGCCTTTAACAGTAGCGTGGAAGCCGGCGGGGTTTTGGTAATAAAACTGAAGGAACGGTCGGCATAAACGGTAATCACAACCGGAATAATGTAGCCGATTTTGTCCTGGGTTTGGGCGTTGAACTTCTTGCAAAATTCCATAATATTTACCCCGTGCTGGCCCAGCGCGGGACCCACCGGCGGGGATGGATTGGCCTGTCCGGCCGGAATTTGCAACTTGATCATGCCTATTACTTTCTTTGCCATCGCAATACCGTCCTGTTATTTTTCCAATTCAACCTGCAGAAAATCCAGCTCTACCGGCGTGGGCCGGCCAAAAATGCTGACCGATACCTTCACTTTTTTCTTTTCCTCGTTAATCTCTTCCACCACACCAGTAAAATCGGCAAAGGGGCCATCGATTACCCGAATCACATCGCCCACCTGAAAGGGCACATCCACCTTTTCGATTTCGGTTTCCTTGCGCTCAACCTTGCGCAACACCGCCTCCACCTCTTCGGGACGCACCGGCTCGGGCTTGTTTTTAGTGCCCACAAACCCAATCACCCCCGGCGTTTCCTGCACGAGGTGAGCGGTCCGGGTGTTGTAGTTCATTTCAATCAGAACATAGCCGGGAAAGAACACCCGATTTTTCAGTCGTTTTTTGCCATCACGCATTTCCAGCACCGGCTCGGAGGGAACGATAATCCGACCGAATTCATCCTCCATCCCCTTAAATTTGATGGCATTTTCCAGATGGGCCTTAACCTTGTTCTCCTGACCGGAGTAAACACGCAATGTGTACCACTTTTTTTCCACGATATTGGTCAAAATTTAGTTACTGGTAAAAGATTTTCACAATTCGGGACACGATACTGTCCACCAGAAAGATGTAAATGGTAAACAACGCCGAGACCACAAACACCACGATGGTGGAGTTGATCAATTGGTCGCGATCGGGCCAGGTGACCTTTTTCATCTCCACCATGACGCCATGGAGAAATTCACGGGCTTTTTTAATCATAATTTATCCACCATTTTGCATTAAAAAACTCATTAATTGGTAGCAGGCCTGGAGGGACTCGAACCCCCAACCCCCGGTTTTGGAGACCGGTGCTCTAGCCAATTGAGCTACA
>RFHE01000011.1 GCA_003696445.1 Calditrichota bacterium
GAGCGTCCATTCGATTCAACACGCCCATGCTGTTTGCCCTGGCTTTCCTCCCCATGTTCGGCATCGGGGGATTGACCGGGCTGCCTCTGGGCCTGGCAACACCAGACATTCACCTGCACGACACCTATTACGTCATTGGCCACTTCCACTACGTGGTGGCCCCCGGTACGCTAATGGCGCTGTTTGCCGGAGTTTACTACTGGTTTCCTAAAATTACCGGCCGAAAAATGAACGACACCCTGGGGAAAATCCACTTCTGGGGCACCTTTATTTTTATGAACGGGATCTTTTTCCCCATGTTCATCGAGGGTCTGCGCGGTGTTTCCCGGCGCCTTTACGACGGGGGCAGCATTTACCAGTTTACCCAGCCGGTACTGCACTGGAACGTGGTGATGTCGGTCTGTGCCTGGCTCTTGTTTCTGGCCCAAATTCCGTTTTTCATCAATCTGATTCGCTCCATCCGTAAAGGGCAGCCGGTAGATGCCAACCCCTGGCAGGCGACCACGCTGGAATGGGCGGGGGCGCCGACCCCACCGGTCGCACATGGCAATTTTTTGCAGCGGCCGCGTGTGTTTCGGGGGCCGTACGAATACGGCGTGCCCGGAGTGGAAAAAGGTTTTGTGGCCCAGAACGAACCCGAAGCTGTGGAGGCTGGATAAAATGGACATTCCCTACACGGTAACCCCTCGTCCGGACACCGGAGTTTACAATGCCAAACTGGGTGTCTGGTTGTTTCTGGCTTCGGAGGTCATGTTGTTCGGCGGGCTGTTTTCGGCCTACCTGTTTCTGCGCCTGGCGGCGCCGGCCTGGCCCGGTGAGCTGGTCGGCCATACCTATCACCATGCCTCCGAAGTCCTGAACGTACCCATCGGCACCATAAACACCATGGTGCTGATCACCTCCAGCGTCACCATGGTCATGGCCTGGGCTTCGCTGATGATGAAACAGTTCGCCCGGTTTAAACTGTTTCTCGGCAGCACCATCTTGCTCGGCCTGGTTTTCCTGATCATCAAAGCCTTCGAGTACCACGAAAAGTTTTCCCATCACATGTTCCCGGCCGAAAGCACCTTTCTGGCCGTTTATTTCACCCTGACCGGGCTCCATGCCCTGCACGTGATCGGCGGGCTCATTGTAAACAGCTACTTCTGGGGGCCGGGCAGCAAAATGTGGCAAACCCAGCCGGAGCGCTTTACCAATCGAATTGAGGTTGCCGGGCTTTACTGGCATTTTGTGGATATCGTGTGGATTTTTCTGTTTCCAACCATCTACTTGCTTTAGGAGGATTGGTCATGAGCGATGCGTCCCATGCCGAGGAGATGAAACGGCACGTCAAGATCTACCAGCGGGTTTTTTTCGCGCTGGCCGTGCTGACCATTCTTACGGTGAGTGTATCGTACCTGCATCTGCCCATTATTTACGCTATGATTATTGCCCTGCTTATTGCCATATCCAAAAGCTCGCTGGTGGCCAGCTTTTTCATGCATCTGATTTCTGAAAAACGAGCCGTTTTCCTGGTCCTGACATTCACCCTGATTTTTCTAATCGCCATGTTCATTTTGCTGATCGGATCCTATTACGAACAGGAAGGCGTTTTTCTCGGCGGCCATTAAGGCTTGCAGTAAAAAGACAGGAGTCGGTCTTGTCCCTGAGAGCCATTCACATCTTTTTTATCTCGCTGGCCATGGCGCTGCTGGTCGGATTCGGGCTGTGGAGCTGGACCAACTACGCCCGTTTGCACGCCGGACAGTATCTGGCTTATGTGGTGCTCTGTGTGGTCAGCATCGTTGCGCTGGCCGTTTATCTGGTCAAATTCATTCAAAAAACCCGGTCCATGTAACGCCAGTCGCAGGGGGTACCCATGTTAAGCGTTTTGAGAGGTGTTTTCCATCAATGCCTTCCCGTGGTTCTGGCTACCGGGCTGGCTATGCCCGCGCTGATTCAGGCCTGCCCGGTGTGCTACGGCAAGGTGGAAGGGCCCACCAACGCGGCCATTAATGCAGCCATTTTGCTCCTGATCGGCATTACCGGGCTCGTCCTGGGAGGCATTGCGGGGTTTTTCCTCCGCATGCGGCGCTTTCAACGGCGGCAGGAAGGGCTCAGCAAGTACGTGGTGACCGATGAGGGAGACATTGTGTTGAAGGGCGAGAACGAACCGAAAGCCCTGTCCCGATAAACCGGAGCAACCAACAGGGAGAATCGCCATGCTGGACATCAGTCGATATTTGGGCCTGCCTCCACCAGCCTCGGCCCATGCCCATCAGATAGACTTTGTGATCGGGCTGGTGCACTGGTTAATGTTGGCCCTGTTTGTGGGTTGGAGCATTTACTTTATTTACGTGCTGTACCGATTCAGGGCCAGCAAAAATCCCATCCCCAATTACCGGGGCACCAAAGGAACGCTGAGCAAATATCAGGAAATCGGGGTGGTGCTGGCCGAGGCCATTTTGTTGGCCGGGTTTTCCATTCCGCTGTGGGGTCAGTTGCGCCATGAGATTCCGACCGATGCCAATCGGATCGAGTTGCGCGTCGTCGCCGAGCAGTTTGCCTGGAATGTCCACTATCCGGGACCGGATGGCGTCTTCGGCCGTACCGACATTAACCTGGTGGATCTGCAAACCAATCCGCTCGGACTGGACCGCAACGATCCGGCCGCACGGGACGACATCGTCACCGTTAACGAAATTCACGTGCCGGTGAACAAGCTGGTGCTCATTCACCTCTCCTCCCGGGATGTAATCCACAGCTTTAATCTGCCCAACATGCGCGTAAAGCAGGATGCCATTCCCGGCCTGAGCATTCCGGTGTGGTTTCGGCCGATTCGCACCGGTGACTACGACATTGCCTGCGCGCAGCTTTGCGGGCTGGGCCACTACCGCATGCGGGGGCATCTGATCGTTGAAAGTGAGGAAGAATTCCAGGCCTGGCTTAAAGAACAGGCCGAGATGATGCAGGAGTACGGTTTTTAATTCACCGGTTCAAACGGCCTCTCAATTCCCGTTGCCCTCGGGGTAGCGGGAATTTTTTTGCTGTCGCCGTGTGGGGGCCTCCTTTTTAACTTTGTGGTCTGGCACTTGATAACGGAGCAAAATGAGATGTCTCAGATAGACCTTAAGGCTCGAGGATCTGGCACGATTCCCGGCTGGCTGCGCTGGCTGGCTGTGGCCACCTTTGTTGTGGCCATAGCCCTGATTGCCGTGGGGGCATCGGTCACCAGCACCGGCTCCGGGGATGCAGTCCCCGACTGGCCGCTCTCCTACGGCAGTTTAACGCCACCGATGATCGGGGGTATCCGCTACGAGCACAGTCACCGGCTGGTGGCTGGACTGACCGCCCTGTTGATCGGCCTGACTACCCTGTTTACTTGGCTGAAAACCACCAGCCGAAAGCTTCGCCTGGTCAGTTCGGCTGCTCTGGTACTGGTGCTGATTCAGGCCGTTCTGGGAGGCTTGCGCGTGCTGGTGATTTCCACCGAATCGGTGCAGGATGCCGCCCTCAGCGTAACCGGTGCTCACTACGTAGAAACGGTGCGGGTGCTCATTGCCACTTTCCATGCCTATCTGGCCGAATCCGTGGTGGCGCTGGTGCTGATTTTCCTTTATCTGACCATGGCCCGGGCAGACCGAGCGCTGTTTCGGCCGGTGCCCGCCGCTTTCCGGCCGGCTGCCATGCTGTTGTTCGTTCTGCTCAGCATTCAGCTGGTACTGGGTGCTCTGGTGCGGCATACCGGGGCCGGCCTGGTCATCCCCGATTTTCCTCTGGCTTTCGGTCGGTTTATTCCGCCTTTCTCCCGCTTCCAGTCGCCTTCGGCGGTCGCCTTCTGGGATAATCCCCTGTTTCGCGTGGCCGCCCATTTCAGCCACCGGGTGGTGGGTTTCTCCATTTTCCTGGTGTTGATCGGCCTTCGGGTTCGCTGGCGCAGCCAGCCTGAGGTGAGCCGGCACCTGTCCCTGCTCCTGGCCTTGACCGCGGTCCAGATTGGCCTGGGCGGCTGGATCATCCTCAGCGGCCGGAGCCTGGCCTCCACCATCCTGCATGTGGTGAATGGCACGCTGATTTTCTCCGGCGGCGTCCTGCTGCTGTACCGCAGCTTCTGGTCCGGAGAAACAGGTGTGGAGCCTGCTGCTCATGGCGAGGAGGCGGCCGTTGCCGGCTGAGCCTTTAGCCCAATCAGAACGACATGAGGGCGGCCCATGAACAACTGGCTGACATGGCTACCCACAGCGAATGCGGTCTTTAACGGCCTCAGCTTTCTGTGCCTGACGCTGGGTTACCTGGCCATCCGGGCCGGCCATCGCCAGCGACACAAACGCTTCATGCTCAGCGCGCTGGGCTTTTCCTGCCTGTTTCTGATCAGCTATCTGGTTTACCACGCGCAGGTGGGTTCGGTCCACTTTACCGGGCAGGGGGCGATACGCCTGGTTTACTTTACCATTCTCACCACGCACACCGTGCTGGCCATGGTTATTGTACCGATGGTGGGGATCACATTAAAACGGGCGCTGGGCGGGCGATTCGACCGGCACCGGCGGATCGCACGATGGACCCTGCCCCTGTGGGCTTACGTTTCGGTGACCGGTGTGGTCATTTATTTGATGCTCTACCACCTGTAACTTTTACTGTCAGTGTACCGGCGCCGCTCGCAGCTAATTGGGCCGCTTCACCTCTTCCGGCGCCTTGCCACAGAAGGTGACTTCGGTGTCCAGGGCCGGCCTTTCCGGTTCGGTCTTGCCGGCGCACTCGTCGCAAAGCCCTTCGAATTGGACACGATAGCCCATCACCTTGAAGTTGGCCACTTCCGGCAGCGGCAGGTGGTTCAGGCCGTTTTCGGGCACATCCACAATCTTTTTACAGGACACGCAGACCAGGTGGTGATGAGGCCTGGGATCGCCATCGTAGCGGGCTTCCCCGTGCAGCGGATTCACCTTGGCAATCAGGTTGTGCTGGGTCAGCGTTTCCAGAATTTTGTAAACGGTGGCCATGGACAGGGAAGGGTATTCCTGAATCACCTCCCGGTAAATCTCTTCGGCCGTGGGGTGATTTTTGGTCTTCATCAGGTGCTTGAAAATCAGCAGACGCTGATAGGTCACATTCAGACCCTTCTGGCGAAGCTCGTTTATGAATTCATCCAGACGATTCATTTCGCTATCCCGAGGTTTCTTTTCCATCACACGTTCCATCTCATTTTCCTGGTTTTAAGAGGCGGACGGAGCCTCCTGCAGACGCCTTTCCCGGAAGCGCTGGTAGGCCTGGCGAAAGGCTCCGGCCGTGGGATCTTCGGAAAGGCAGAATTCCAGAAACAGCTGCATTTCCCGGCCCGCCTCGTCGCTGAGCAAATGCTCCATTTTGCAGGCATCCGATTCGGCTACCGCCTCGGGCAGCTGCAGCAGATCCCGGAAAAACGCCCGAAGCACCAGCCGCTTCTGGATGATGGAGCGAACAATCTGTTCGCCGCGGGCGGTGAGGCGATAAAACTTGTTGGCATCTTCTTCCACATAATTTTTTTCTTTCAATTTGGCCAGGGTAAGCGAGACACTGCCGCGGGTGATGTTCAGGTGCTTGGCCACATCCACTCCGCGGGCATAACCGTTTTTCTCGATCAGTGTGTGAATGGCCATTAAATGGTGCGCCGTACTATGGCTCGGCTCATGCTGTTCAAATTTTTTCCACACTTCGTTCATCTGATCATCCCGGTGTTTGGCTCATCAAACGTTGGTTTAATTAACCAAGCAAAGTTTAGCAAAAAATTTTTTGGGATGCCACCGTTCGCGAAAAAAGTACCTGGAAGGAAGAAATCGAGGGCGTGAATGGCCGTAGCGGATTAGCCGGTGGAACGAGGGCCGGCCTGCGCTTTACGCACTGTCAGCGGACGGCCGGCCCACATCTCGTAAAGGCAGATACCCACCATGGCCAGCAGAACCAGAAAGGTTGTGATGCCGGCGACCATCATTAGAATGCCCAGCGGCAGGGCCCATCCCGCCGGTAAATAGCGGACCCCCACCATGCCGCCGAAAAGCAGCAGGGTGGCCACGAACGGTTCTACCAGTAGAAATTTTTTCATGCCGTCTGGCAAGGAACTGAGCAGAAAAATCGCTCCCACGGCAAAGAAAATCAGGGCAAAGGAAGTGACATGGGAATGAACAATGTTGAGCATTTCCCGAGTACTTTTGGGATACTTGATTTCCTTTACCTGCTCCAGCGGCAGGGATTCGTTGCCCCGGAATTGCTGGCTGATCCCGGCTGGGGAATTGCCGGTGGTCAGGTGAACAAAATAGATGCCGCTCAGATACCCGCAGGTCAAGGTTATGAGAAAGGCGCTGAGGAACAGGCGGGGTACGCCCCGGATCTGGCTCAATGTGGGCAGGCCGGCACTCATGGCTCGCTGCGCCTCCCGCCCTGCGGTGGATGGGTGCCGTACCAGAAGGAGAGGATGTGCAGCGCCTTTTTCACTCCCCGGCTGATGGCCCGAACCGACAGGGTAGCCCCGCTGATGTTAATGATGTCGCGCCCGGGCTGGAGGGGATCCCTGGCGCTTTTGTTCCGGAACTGATAGAGAAATCGAGGCTGGCGCACCTGGCCGCCCCGGCTCTCGCGATACACCATCACGGCCACTTTTTTGACCCGAAACCGGGGATCGACACCCACCACAAAGGTAATCGGCTCGTATTTGCCCACCTCGTTCATGATGGTGGCATAGCCCAGGAAGTGCCCCTCGGCGTTGTAAGCCAGGTGGACAATGAACAGCGAATCCAGCTCGGGCTGGCGCAGTTTTTTTGCCAGAGCCCGGCGCTGCTCCAGGCTCAGCCGAAGTGTGTCCACCCGAAAGCGGGCTGCTTTCGGAAAGGCTTCTTGCAGCGCTTCGTCCGGAGTCAGGTAGACAAAAGTCGGTTGGGCGGGTCTGGTTTGCTCCTGCTGTGCTCCGGCCGGCAACGCCCGCACCAGCACCAGCGCCGCCAGCACCAGCCACAGCATGGGCACAGAACACACCCCGCCGGCCCGACCGGAAAAATTGGCTAACCGCCGTTCGGTAAACAATGCCGCCTCATTCATTGTCGTCGCGCAGTTTACAGGCGGTCCCGAGAAACCATCGCCGGGACCGCCCCGAAACCATTCTCTTTTAAAATCCAAAGGTTACCCCGAACAGAAACGCCTGGGCCACATCCTCGTCGGGCTCAGCGGCCAGAAAGTTGACCACATCGGCCAGACTCTGGCCATCAGCGGTCCAGGTGCGCTCGTAGGCCAGCTGAAAACCGACCAGGGGCGTGGGTCTGAAGGTGAGGCCCAGGCTGAGCCGGTTCACCTGCCGGTCGCTGGTGACAAACTCACTCAACGCCCCGTCGGCAAAAGCGGCTTCCTGAACCAGATTGTTGTACCACACCTGCTCCCAGCGCGCACCCAGGTACCAGAGGGGCTGCTCCTCCTGGCCCAGCACCGTGCCGCGCAGAAAAGCCGGCGAGAAAGCATACCGTGCTTCCAACCAGTAGCCCTGGCGGCTGTCGGAAAGTCCACTCAACGCCACTTCAATCTCATCCTCAATGCCAGGGCCGTCGGGATCTTCCAGAACAACTTCGGCCACCTGATTTTGAACCTGGCCGGCAAAGGCGCTGGCCACCGAACGGACATCGCCCATGGAGGTGTAAATATACTCGCCTTCCAGGGCCAGTGAACCACGATTAATTAGAAAATCCACCCCCACGCTGCCCACCTGCTCCGCAGGCAAATACTGGGGCGTGTAGCGACCGTAATAGCCGGACAGGCCCACCTCGGTGCCCAGGGTAGGACTGAGCGCCAGCCGCCCGGTCAAGGCTTTGGCTTCCTTTGCATCGCTGCTAAAACTGCCGGTAAAGGGCTCAAACTTGAGCTCCGCCACCCGCTTCATCCCCTCGTCGATGCGCGTCCGGTACTTGTTTTCCACTTCCACGTCCAGCACCATGCCATTCACCACGTACATTTCGTAGCTGAGCTGGGCCTGCTCGCCCACCATGAACCGTCCGTTGAATCCCATGCCCAGCTCGTCCCAGGCGGATTTAACTGGAAGCACCGGCGCCCCGCGATCGACCAGGGAACGGCGGGGAAACATCCAGATGTTGTCGTCGTGGTTAATGTTGAACCGCCCCAGCGGCACCAGTATGCCCCCGGCCCGGAAACGCAACGCACTGCTCAGCTCCCACTGAAGCCAGGCCTGCTCCAGAGAGATTTCCGAACCGCCGGTGCCCTCCACAGCCTGCTCTACGGTCACTCCACTTTCTCCCTCCGTTTTTTTCTCCAGCTCCAGCAAACGAAATCGTTCCAGCTCCAGTTCGGAGAGAAAACTCAATCGGCCGGTAATGGGCACATAGGTGGTCATGACAAACCTGCGGAAGGTAAAGGTGTTGACCTGATTGTCCAGGTCGTTGGCTTCGTAACGAATGGAGCCATAGCCACCGATGTGCACCTTTCCCTCTTCCTGAGCATGAACCAGTGTCAATGTGAAGCAGAGGAGTGTTAGAATCAGCCCTGGTATCTGAAAGAACCTCATGTATTGGCCTCCTGGTATTTTTTTTCCGTAAGATTGGATTGAATTTTCAGTGATTGTTCATCGGATTGAATGGCAATCAGTCCGGAAAGCGATCCGGGTAACAGGGAGAGATCGGGTTCAACGCACAGGGCGGTGGACCAGGCGTCGGCTTCGGCGCAAGTGGGTGCCACCACCGAGACGCTGCCCTGCAGGTGCACCGGCTGGAGCTGTCTGGGGTCCACCAGCAAGGAAAGCCCATCTTCGGCCATATCGCTGCTGGTGGCCACGGCGGCCTCGGTCAGGGACAGCACCGTCAGTAGTCGGTCGGGTTGGTCCGGCCGGCGGATGCCGATGGGCCAGCCCTGGCTACCCGGCGGGCAGCCGAAAACACGCAAATCGCCCCCGGCATTAACCAGCCCCGCCCGGACGCCGTGGCGCTGGAGAATTTCCACCGCCCGATCCACCGCCCAGCCTTTGGCGCTACCCCCCAGATCCAGCTGCACCAGCGGATGCGATTTTTCCAGCACCGCACCGGGCCGCCGCCAGTACACCGCGCGCTCCCCCTGAGGGGGTACCGACCGGCCCTGCTGCAAAGCGCTCACTGCTGCTCCGACCGTGGGATCGTAGCGGCCCCCGCTGAGGGTGCGAAACCCCAGCGCCGCCTCTACCGCACCAGCGGTCAGTTCGTCCAGGACCACCTCACCGGCCAGCGGGCTGCGGTTCCAGCGGCTCAACAGCGAATCCGCCTGCTGAAGGCTCATCCGGTTGTGCACAGCCTGGATGACGTCCGAGGCCCGCCTCACAGCCTCCAGCGCCTCCCGCCGATCCTCGTGATACACCTGAAAGCGCACCGTGGTGCCCATGGCCCAGTAAACCCGCTCCAGTGGCTGCTCCTCCACTCCGCCGGCCAGCAGGCGAAACGGCGTACCAAGCAGAAAGCCCCCCATCCCCAGCCTGGCCATCAGTTTCAATGCTTCCCGTCGATTCAATCGCTTCTCCCTGTTCTTTCCTCTTAAAACCAAAATTGTCCCAGGACCAATTGCCGGGGCAAACTTACTCTTGTTCCCCAGATCCTTTCAACAATGGGAATTAATGACAGCCGGCATTTAACGCACTACGGCATTGAACGAAAAGCAGTCAGAAGGCTGGCTGGTTATCAGCGGAGAATCATTCTTGATTTTGAGCCTGTGGCGCTGGCTAAAAAGTAAAACTACGTGAATAACTCTCAGAGACTTGTCTTTAAACGTTTGAACGAAAGCAGCACTCGCAACAGTTTTTTTCAACAAAGGGCAAAGGGTTTTGCAGAACTTGTTCCGCCGTAATCCTTTATTTGGGGGAACGCACCCCTTTGCCCCCTCTCCGAGCGGTACACGGGCAAGTGAGAAGTTCGGGGGA
>RFHE01000148.1 GCA_003696445.1 Calditrichota bacterium
CCGCTACCTTGCCGAAGGGGGAGACAGCTGAAGGGGATCCAGGCCCTTCAGGGTGGGTAGAGCCTCCCCGACCAGCGCCGCCAGGGGCGCGCGATAGTCCCGTAACAGCCGATCCCATTCCATCCGAAACCAGGGCGTAAAGGTGTCCGGTGTTTCGATCATTTCCCGGGTCAGTTCTTCCAGCGGGGCCCAGCGCCAGGTGTGCACCTCCTCTGGGTGCACGCTCACGGGGCCGTCCGATTGGCCGATGTAAACGGCACACAACTCCCTCTCTGAGCCCTGCTGGCCGAATCGGGCGAAGTAGCTGAATTTGAACACGTATTGCAGATCGGTGTCGAAACCCAGTTCCTCCTGCAGCCTTCGATGGACGGCCTGTTCCAGGCTTTCTCCCTTTCGGGGATGGCTGCAGCAGCTATTGGACCAGTACAGGGGCCACAACCGTTTGCCGGCGCTGCGCTGTTGAATCAGCAGCCGGCCCCGGGAGTCGAAGATGAAAATGGAGAAAGCGCGGTGCAAAACGCCATTGCCGTCGTGGCAGCTGGCCTTGTCCAGATACCCGAGGACGCGATCCTGCTCGTCCACCACAACCAGTGGTTCATCGTCGAAGGAAACCTGTTCTCGCTTGTTCCGGGGGCTGTTGTGCGTCATGGGCTCATCCAATTTGGGTGACAATGGCCTTGTAACCGGCCATGCGCATGGCTTCGGCCACTTCTTCAGCATTTTCCGGGCACAGGGCGATCATGGCGCCGCCGCCACCGCCGCCGGTCAGTTTGGCTCCCAGTGCTCCTTTCCGCCGGGCGATTTCAATTAACTCTTCGAGTTCCCAACTGGACACCTGCAGCGCGTTGAGCAGCCCCTGGTTGATGTTCATCAGTTCGCCCACTTTTTCCAGATCCCCCTGTTCGATAGCCCGGGCGCCCTGCAGGGTAATTTCGTTGATTTCCATGAAAATCTTCTCGTACAGGGCCTTGTTTTTCTGCCAGGCCTCCCGCACGCGGCCCACCATCTTGGCGGTCAGGCTCTCCACGCCGGTCAAGCCGATGACGATGGGGATGGGCTGGGGAACCTTTAACACTTTCATGTAAGGGGGATCGCCCTTGCGGAAGAGGATGAACTGCCCGTAGGTTGCCATGGTATTGTCGATGCCGGAGGGCGTGCCGTGGACGATTTTCTCCGATTCGTAGGCCAGCTGGTTAATGGTCTGATCGTCCAGATCGAGCTTAAAGTGCTGGCTGAGGGCCCGAATGATAGCGACGGCCAGCGCGGCCGAACCGCCCAGCCCCATGGCCCGGGGCACGTGTGGAAACACCTCGATGCGCATGGGCCGGTCCGCCAGGCCCAGCCTTTCCAGAATCAGATCCAGCGACTTGTAAATGGAATAGCGGTGGTCGGCGTGTTTCTGCAACCGTTCCTCCACGCCCCAGCGCGGGATGATCAGATGGACCCCGTCCTCGGCATCTTCCACCTTGGCCTGGATGGCAATGGGGATGGGGGCGGCAATTGCGTGGCTGCCGTAAACCACCGCGTGTTCGCCAAACAGAATCACCTTGCCGTAGCCGGAGGGCAGGTGTGAGGAGGCCATTTCGGCAGCGGTTCGTGGCCGGCCGCTGCGGCTGGCCTGAATTTCGCGCACAATTTCCTCGGCCTTCCAGATTTTAATTTCCCCGCTCTCGATGAGCTTATCGACCACCTCGTCGAAGATGTCCGGTGTGGCCCCGGCGGCCTGAACCACCGAGCGGGCATGCAGGGTCATGTGGCCGCGCTGAATGCCCTCGGTAACCAGGGCCCGCAGGGCAGCCAGGTTCTGGGCCAGCCCCACCGCACCCATCACCTCGGCCAGTTCGGTCGCTGAGGAGACGCCCAGAATTTTCAGGGCCACCTGAACGGCTGGATTGGATTGCAGCGGACCGCCCACAATGCCTACCTTCAGGGGGATTTCCAGGTAGCCTACCAGATCCCCCTGGTCGTTTTTGTACCACCGGGTAAGGGATGCGTAGCTTTTGCCCCGTGCGGCATAGGCATGAGCGGCCGCTTCGATGGCTCGCCAGTCGTTGCCGGTGGCCAGGGCAACCGCGTCAATGCCGTTCATGATGCCCTTGTTGTGGGTGGCCGCTCGGTAGGGATCGATCGTAGCAAATTCATTGGCCAGAATGATGCCATCGCGGACATCCTCTCCGGAATATCCCTTACCGGCCAGGCACTCAACTGGAATAACGCAGCGGGTTTTGACCAGCGCGCGGTCGGTCAGATTGGAGAGAATGCGCAGGAAAACGTTGCCACCGGTGATTTTTTCGATCAGCGAAGCCACCCCCTCGCACATGCTGTTCACCAGGTTGGCTCCCATGGCATCCCGGGTATCGACCAGCAGGTGGACCACCACCATGTCCCCGCGCTCGCTGGTTGAGGGGTGGATGATCACCTCCAGGTCGCGCGCACCGCCACCCCGTGCCACCATTTTGGGGTGCAGGCTGTTGGCCAGGTTCAGAATTTCCTCCTTGTGCTGGAGGATGGCGTGCTGGGCCTTGGAGGGATGATCCACGTCCACCACCTGGATCTGGCCGATCAGGATGGGTTCGCTGCTTTTGCTCTCGAAGCCCCCGGCCTGCCGGACCAGTTTGGCCGCCGAGCTCACCGCCGCCACAATGGAGGGTTCTTCCACCACCATTGGAACGATGTAGTCCCGCCCGTTAATCAGAAAATTCAGGCCCACCGCCATAGGCAGACTGAACACGCCGATGACGTTTTCGATCATTTTGTCGGCCATTTCCGGACGCAGCACCTGCCGGCCGTTTTTTAGCAATTGGTAGTCCTCTTCGCTCAGAAAGCCCCGCTCATGCAGCGCTTTCAGCCTTTCCGGAATGCTCAATCGGTAAAATTTGGGAAATCTGGAACGGTCCATGATTAGGCCTCAAACGTTTCGGTCATCACTCCACTTGTTTCCATCCGGAGTTCAGGGGTGTGGTAGCCGGCCTTTTTCAACATTTCTGCCGCGGCTTTTTGCTGAATCCGGTTGGGGAAAAAAGCCACTCCCATGTCTCCTCCGCCGGCGCCGGAGGGTTTGTAAACCCCGCCATGGTGGTCCACCATTTGAGCAACTTGCCGATGGACCCGGGAGACAATGGGAATGCCGGAATCTTCTGTTAAAAGAATCAACCTGAGGTAAAAATGTTTCACGGCGTCTAGGAATTGGTTGACGCGGGTTTCCTGGAGCGCCTGGCAGCCCTGGGAGGAAGCCAGGGCAAGGGCCTGCAGATGCCGCCGAAAGCTTTCCGGATTTTCCCGGGCAAAGTGGCGGAAGCGGCTGACCATGTCAGGGGTAGAGGCGGCACTACCCGTCCACACCGGAAGCCAGTAGAGTTGGCCGGAAGGCCAGTTCAGCCTCTGAATTTCCGGGCTGGGGTGTTCCGCCGAGCCGGCCAGGCGGTACTGTAGCACCCCCCCGGCAAAGCTGGCCGCGACATCGATGCCGCTGCCCACGTTCTGTTGCGCTTGGCGGTGGGCTTGCCAGGCCATTTGAAACTGCTCCTCGCGGTTCAATGGAATATGCATCCAGCGCGCGCCGGCAGCCACCAGGGCTACCCCTACCGCAGCGCTGCTGCCCAGGCCTAATTTAATTCCACGGCCGGCCAAATAAAAACCGCTGGTATCCACCTGGATGGCGGCGGGGGGAATCGCGCGGGTTGCCTTTGCCGCCAGGGCGTTGAGCGCGGCTTCCAGAACACGTCGTTTTTCCAGGCTTTCGGGATCTGAATCAAAAAAGCGGATCGCCTTCCCTTGTTCCAGGTGGAAGGGGAGGTCTTTGATGCCGAGCTGGGGAGCGGAAAATCGCCAGGACTGGTCGGGCGAGGGAAAAAAGACCACCCGCGCGAATCGGTTCACGGCCGTTACCAGGGCCGGTGCCCCTTCCAGCACCGCGTACTCGCCCAAGAGAATCAATTTGCCCGGCGCCCTCGAGATGACCTTCATGCCTCAGGCTCCTCAACCAGATAGGCGGAAGGGCCGAGGCCTGTCAGAATGGCCTGCTGAACGCCGGGGAAATCTTCAAACAGTCGCCGCATCTGCCCGCCGCTGCCGGGTGGCCCGATGAGCTTGACCTGCGGTCCGGCATCGATGGTGAAATAGATGGGATGCCCCTGCCGGCGCAGCCGGCGAACCGCGTGGATGAGTTCCACCGTGGTGGCATTCCAGTACACAATGCCCGGGCGGGCACTCATGGCCAGGGCGTGCATTTTCAGGCAACTGAATTCGCTCAGCTCGCCGAGCTGTTCAAAGTCCCTGGCGAAAATCGCCTCCCGCATGGCTTTCAGGTCCAGATCCTGATTTTCCACCCAGGCCGGGAAGTAGGGCGAGGTGTCGGCAGTCAAATTCATGGCACGGGTGGACCCGATGGATTTGGGGCCTTCGGCGGTGACCAG
>RFHE01000149.1 GCA_003696445.1 Calditrichota bacterium
CCCCTCGAAAGCAGCTGCGCCGGCAACAGCTCGCTTCCCTACCCTTTCTGCAAAAAGCCATTACTTCACGAAGCAGGTAAATTTTTATTGGTTATTTTCTAAAAAGTGATTACCCTGTTTTCAGCAGCAACTCATTCGATGGAAACCGCATGAACAGAATACCTCGGTGACCCGGCTGTTTCTGAGATCAAACACTGTGAGGGCGCGCCAGCGTTGAAAATCGCATCATGGAGTGCAAAGAAGATTCCAGCCAGATTGTTGAAGGCTTCGACGATTTTCACCCGGAGCCTGTCCGGGAGGCCTTCTGGACCTGGAAGCGCCTCCCCACAGGGACCCGTCTAATCGGGCTGTGGAGGCGGCGGGTGCAGAGAGAGGTCAAGGACCACCGGGGTGATCTGCTGGGCCTCTGTGGTGTAAACGAAAGGAGGAACCGATGGCCATTGTCGTGAAATACGATGTACAGGGGATGGACGCATCCCGGTATGATGAAATCATTCGTCAACTTGCTGCAATCGGTCAGGGCGAACCGGACGGGCGCATGTACCACATCTGCTACGGGGACAGTGAGCGCCTGCAGGTGATCGATGTTTTCGAGGATTATGACAGGCTGAACGCTTTCGGCCAGCAGCTCTTACCGATTCTTCAAAGGCTGGGTATCGAGGTGCAACCAGAAGCCATCGAAGTTTACAACATCATCGAGGGCAGGGCGGACTGAGTCAATCCGGGCTGCGCTTTCTCCCCAATGGCTGCAGCCGGGGGCTTTTTTCACGGGGCCTGCTGGCGGCAACATGGCCGAGCAGTTATCGGTTCCAACTGTAGGTGGCATGGATACGGTTGCCGGGGTGCGATTCACAAGTTTGATGGCGATCGGGAGGGTCTGAAGATTTTCTGCCCGTTTGATACGATTTTTCCGTTTCCGACCACCCCACTCAATCGCGCTCTGTGGCTCCTCCATTCAGCGTTCCCAGGGAACGGGGTGCAAAAAATCGGGTTCACCGCGACGCATCTACCCGTCAGCCGGGTTCGGCCGAGTGAAGGTGGTGCCAGCCAAATCAACAGATTTCGGGCTGAAATTTCCCGCCCCCGGGTCAGCCAGGTTAACGCACCCCACCCACCCGAGGCGCGGAAACAAAGCCCGGGCCCGAACATGCTTTTGAATTGATGCTGCACCCCTCATCGCGCCGGTTCCGGGACCCCGGGCCCAGATTCCGAATTACAGCGCAAGAATCGGAGTGTTTTTCCCTCAATTCTGCACTATCATTCAGAGGATTGAAGAAGCACGAGCGGCAGAGAACAGCATGAGCTTTGTTCAACGATGGCGATTGAGCGGCGTTGTGGCAATCACCAACCGGAGTTAAATGGAGATGAAGAGAAAGAACCACCAACCCGGGTGAAATCCGGAAGAGGAAACACCAAAGCACACAGGATGGGGGAATCGATGAAACCAAGAAGGAAACGCTTCGATGAGGAGAAGGGCCGCTGGCAGGCGCTGGTGAGCCGAAATGTGCCCACCGGGGAAATGTTTTATTACGGGGTCAAAACCACTGGAATCGTGTGCCGGGTTGGCTGTTCCTCCCGCCTTCCCAGGCGCGAGCATGTGGTATTCTTTGAAACCTATCGGGAAGCCCGTCTTGCAGGATTCCGTCCCTGCAAGAAATGCCGGCCGAATCTAACGTCGCCGGATGGCCCCTTGGTAGAAAGGGTTGTTCGGGCCTGCCAGCACATCGAGGAGGCGGAAACGCCCCCTGGCCTGGAAGAACTGGCCGCAGGGGTGGGCATGAGTCCGGGGCATTTCCACCGCATCTTCAAGCAAATTCTTGGTGTAACGCCCAGGCAATACGCCGCCGCCCGGCAGAGCAACCGATTTCGCGAAGCCCTCCGAAATGGCCGTTCGGTTACCGAAGCTGTTTACGAGGCCGGATTCAGTTCCACCAGTCGCGCCTACCAAACGGCCGGCGATCGCCTGGGGATGTTGCCTTCCACCTACCGGCGTGGTGGGGAGGGAGAGACCATTCATTATGGGACGGCACGCTGTTCGCTGGGCTGGGTCATTGTTGCGGCCACCACCCGGGGCGTGTGCCAGATCGAGTTCGGCGACGATCCCACCTTGCTGCCTGAGAAGGTACGGCAACAATTCCCCCATGCCACCATCGTGGAAGCCGGCCCCGATTTCGCCGGCCTGCTGGAGAAGGTGGTTGACCTCATCGAATCGCCGGGGCAGCCTGTGGAGCTGCCCCTGCATATTCAGGGCACTGCCTTCCAGGAACGCGTCTGGCAGGCCCTGCGCGACGTGCGACCGGGAGAAACGGTGAGCTATGCCGAACTCGCTCGCCGCCTCGGTCGCCCCGGCGCGGCCCGAGCCGTGGCCCAGGCCTGTGCAGCAAACAAGCTGGCTGTGGTCGTCCCCTGCCACCGGGCGGTGCGCAGCGACGGAACGCCCGGGGGTTACCGCTGGGGCCTGGAACGAAAGCTGCAGTTGTTGCGCCGCGAAGGCCAGACCGCTGAAGCGAGTCCCGTGCAAGAGCAAAAAAAGCATGAAGCTTAACTGAACGGCCAGCGGCCCGGCTTCGCCAGGACTGTGCGGTGCCTCCCGGCAAATTGGCCAGCAACCATCGCATCCTTCGCCCCCATTTAAAGAAAGGCGAAGCGGCAATGGCCCTGCGCCATCATGAGACGAATTGCGGCGGGGGGTGGGTTTTTTCCAGCCGGTTTGTTACCTTTCGGTAGTCCACAGGCCCGGCAGTTGGAACGCCCTGATGGTCTGAAAAAAGGTCTGGAGGCGCGGACGCGGCCCCCTTAAGCAATCGAACATCCCTCCCGGCGCCAGGTCTATCGTCATTCAGCGGACAGATCAGAGCCTCTCTGGGATCGGAAACGATCGATGGGTCCCACCGGTAAGGATGGCCGGATCAACCGGCCTTCCAGGTTTAGGACACTTCAAATAGCGGTCTGACTCAATAGCCGGGAATCGGCCTTAAAACCTGCACCGAATTGGAGAAAGAATGAATAAACACGCCTTGCTGTCCTTCGTTAGAGAAATGATCATCGTCATCATGGGAATATTGATCGCCCTGTCCATTAACACCTGGAATGAACATCGAAAGGACAGAGCCTACATCAATACAGCACTGAATGCCATCGAGAAAGAAATTCAATTCAATCAAACCAATTTACGTGACATTCTTAAAAGGCACGAACTCACCAGGGACAGCATTCAAGCCCATCTGCAAGACGACTCAACGAGCGTCGAGCAATTCTTCCATCATATTGGAGGGTTTCAGGTAGCCTTTACGCAGGACGTCGCGTTCCGGTATTTCGTCTCTAACAGAACCAATTTAATTGACTTCGAGGTGATTTCCCTTCTTTCAAAAATTGAATCGATGGACCACGTTTTAGCCAAAAAAGTTGACAAATTTATCAATCTCTTATACGACCATATGGAGAGCACAAAGGCCCAGGATAAACGCAAATTACTGGTTTATTTAAATGAAATCATCGAATCGGAAAATGGTTTAATGGCCCTCTACAATGCTTTTTTAAGCAGAAAGCCGCCCCCTCACAACTAAATGGGGAACGCAAGGATGACCCTGAGACAGAGCTCCAGGCGACGTTATGGTCCAGGTTAACCGTTGAGGCAAAAAGCATTCTGGTGGATTGGCGGCTGGCTCCCAGCATCCAGGTCGGTGGGGATGCCCGGTGGCGAAGCAGAAGCCGGGAATGGTCAAAAACAGGAATTGTCTCTGGAGGCTGGCAGGGCAACCAGAAGCTGTGCTGCGAGGCAGCTGGAAAATGGGAGCCGGGGTGCGCGAATAAAAATAGCTGAACCAGAGGGGGCTGGGGGGAACCGTGAGGCTGTGGCCCGAAGCACGGCGGCCAGGACAAAAACCCGGAAAGGAGATTTGAATGACCGACGAACAATCCCCAGGAAAACAGGGTAAAGAGGAATCTAAGGCCATCGGGCTGGGACTGTCCCTGGGAGCTGGCATCGGGGTAGCCCTGGGCGCAGGCATCGGGGCAGCGCTGGGTAACGTTGCGCTCGGCGCCGGCTTCGGTGTGGCTGTGGGACCGGCACTTGGCCTGCTGTTCACCCAGGTTAGGAAAAAAACGCACAAATAGACGCTGCTTTCACCGGTCTAAGAAATCACGGAATCAGTTCCAGCGCCGCTGGAGAGGATTCCAGAAAAAAGGTGTTGACCGCATCGGTTCCTTAAACCGAACGCAGCTCCCTGGCCAGGCACCTGGTTCGGGGCGAGGCATTTTTTTCAGGAACGGCCGGCAGCTTCTTGGAGCCGGATCTATCTCAGCCTGACCTACCGATTCATGTACACACTCCCGGAGCCGCGCTTGCCAGGGTGACGGAATTTTTGTATCTTGATGCCAGGCCAAACAGCTACAATCTGAAAGAGTATCCAACAAGGCGAATAAAACATGGCGGGAGCAGCGGGCAATTCAACCGGATCCAGCCTGTTTCCATTGTAGGGGACGAATAGTCCCTGAAGCCAGAGCCAGGGGGTGAAATGGTGTCGAACGCCGGAAAAACCGAAAAAACCAATCTGAAAAACGGCGACTACTGCCGGGTGGTGCGAGGCACCCATGCCGGAAAGTCCGGCGTGGTGCAGGATCTCAAAACGAGCAAAGGCGGTAACGTGACCATTACCGTGGTGCAGGACAATGGGGTGCGGTTCAAAACCCTGGCCAGAAATGTTGTCCGGATGGATCGGGATGCCTGACTGAAAGCATGTGTTCGGCTGAATGGCTTGTTGGTTTTCCTTTGGTGCATCTCTCTGGAATAGCGAAACGAAGGAGGGAAGCGGTCATGCAGTTTTCCCGGCGCGCAGCTCTTTTTGCATGTCTTCTATTGGTTCTTCTGGCAGCCAGCGCCTGCAACAAAAAGTCTTCGGCGTCTAACACCGGGTTCATCCTCGTTCGGGTGGTCGATAACGATGCCCAAGCAACACCCATGCCGGGGGTAGAAATCACCATTACGCCGGGTAACTTCGTCAAAAAGACCGACGAGAACGGCATAGCCATTTTTGAGGTGGATCCCGGCGATTATGTGGTCAATGCCCAGGTTTGCTGCGCAGGCCCCGGTTTTTTTAATTACCACGAACCTGTTTCCGTGGCCGCCGGCGATACAGCCCGGGTAAAACTGGCCGGCTGTAGTCGCTGCCTGTAAGCCCGGTAAACAACCAAAGCCGGATGCGGTTCTCGAACGCTTTTGTTTAAATCCGTACCCGGGGTGGAGAGTATGCTTTCCTGTTGCCGAGGGGCGGAGGTGCGGTGTTTAAAGTCCCGGAAAACAAGGAGGCCCGGAGGTCCCCATGAAAAATTCGCGCGCTTCGGATTCCAGGTAGGCATCAAAATTTCGAACAGATCGACCCGCCCGCCGGAATCGATAATGCAAAAAAACACGTACAATTCATGGTACAGCGTAGGTTTCATTGCACACTTGAATTTTCAAGTTTGAGGCACAGCCCATGAGAGCACTTTTATTCTGTCTGGCGTTGTTCCTTTTCGCCACCGGTTGCGAGAAAAATCCGGAAGGGATAAGCACAAACGCCTTCTCCGGGGAGGTCAAGTTGTTCACCGACAAAACCCTCTATTCCCCATCAGATACCATCCAGGTCACCCTGGCCAATCACACCAGGGGCAACGTTGTCATCGAGACGAGAACCGGCGTGATGATCATGTTTTATCAAAAGAAGGAAAAGGGGGAATGGTCTCACATTTTGCCGTTTTACTACTCCTCCCTCCTCGGTCCAAGTATTTTTGTTACCCTCCAGCCCGGCATGTCCTTTCCGCAACCCGTTTTTGCCAGCACGTTTAATGGTACAGGTACGTTTCACGTGGTGGTTAAACTCATTGAGATTGAGAAACCCGGTTTCTCAACCAACCAGGAGCCGATCGTGTTTTCCAATGCGTTTCGGATCGAATAACTGGCTGGCCGGATCAGAGAACAACCTGCCCCTCAACAGCAAAAACATTTTCCGTACGGCCCAGAAATGACAGAACCCCGAAAAGGGCGGAGGGCACACGAAGATTTTTCGAGTCGCCGGTGCCGGGCGGCGGCATCCTCACCCATTTCCACTACGCAAATCAGGGGTAAATGTAGAGCTTTTCCCCGGGGCGAATGGTGTTGGTCCGCTTGTGATTCCACAGCTTGAGCTGCCGAATGCTCACCCCGTAGCGCTGGGCAATGTCCCAGAGGGTATCGCCCCGGCGAACAATGTGAACCTGTTTGCTACCGGTTGAAGCGGCCTCGGGCTCATTTTTGCCCAAACGGACCCCTGTTCCAACAAGTGGGCCGCCTTCCGGTTGCGCTTCGGCAAGCGCCGGTGCGCTCTGGTCGGGTTTGAGCCAGATGTTCAACACCTGACCGGGGCGAATGATGCGGCTGTAGCCCAGCCCGTTCCACCGGCGCAGCTGGCGCACGCTCACCCCGTAACGCCGGGCCACATCCCAGAGCGTGTCCCCCGATTTCACCCGATAGACATGCTTCACCCGGCCGGGTACATTGCTCACCGGTTTCCGGTAAACAGGCCGTGGCGAATAGCTGGCCCTCCGGGCGTACTTGCGGTAGGCCTTCCGGTTCTGAGGCACGGGAATAACCAGGTAGTGACCGGCGCGAATCAGGTTGCCCCGCAGGTGATTCTGGCGGCGGATTTCGGCCATGCTCACCCCGTAGCGGCGGGCAATGGTGGACAGGGTTTCTCCGTAACGAATCCGATGGTGAATATAGGTCAGTTTCTGGTCGTCGGGAATTTTGGCGTAGTTGCGCAGAAATTTTTCCCGCGTGCCCTTCGGGATGTACAGGGTCCAGCTTTCCTCGGTGGGCGGGGTGCACCAGCGCAACAGCGCCGGATTGAGCGCCTTGATGGTGGCAAAGTCCGAATCCACGCAGCGGGCAACCACGTTCAGATCCACGCATTCCCGAACGGTTACCGTGTCAAATTCCAGCGGGGGCTCCGGTTGCACCTGAAAGCCAAACTGTTCGGGATTGCGGGCGATGGTGGCCGCGGCAATAAAAGTGGGCACGTAATTGCGCGTCTGGCGGGGTAACCGGGGCAGCTCCCAGTAACTATCGACTTTGTAGCGATGGAGCCGGCGTTCGATTTTGCGCGGATTGTAATTGTAGCCGGCCATGGCCAGGTACCAGTCCCCGAAGCGCTCGTAGAGGTCCTTCAGGTGGCGGGCGGCGGCGCGGGTGGATTTCACCGGATCCCGCCGTTCGTCGAACCACCAGTTGTGGCGCAACCCGTAGGCACGACCGGTGGAGGAAATGAACTGCCAGATGCCCACCGCCCGGGCGTAGGAGCGGGCGTGGGGCACAAAGCCGCTCTCGATCATGGCCAGATAGAAGAGATCCTCGGGCACCCCCTCCTCGCGCAGAATGCTTTTAATGAGCCGCTCGTAGCGGCCGGCCCGCTGCAGCCATCGCTGGAAGACCCGCCGCCCACGCCGGGTTCGGGTGAAATAGCGCAGCGCATTCTGAACCTGTCGATTTAAAACCAGCGGGATGCGCATCTGATGCTGGGGCGAAAACACGTCCTCGATGGCCACGCTGTTGGTGTCCGCCGGGCTCTCGGTTTCGGTGGCCAGCGAATCCAGCTGATCCAGAACCGCTTCCGGAGAAAGGCTATCCACCGGCGGCCGGGAAAGAAAAAATCCGTTCTCCTGGTAAAACTGAACCAGTTTCCTGCGCAGCGCGGACACTGTAGAATCCTCCGGGGCCCGATTCAACGAATCCAGCACGGCCATGTACAGGGAATCGGCCGCTTCGTAATCGCCGGCCTCGGCATCGGCACGGGCCTGCTCCAGCCACTGTTCCAGCAGGTTGGCGGCCGAAGCAGGCGGCTCTGGCTGCGGCCGCGCTTTGCGCAGCCCCAGACCGGCACACCCCCACAATCCAAACAGCAGGCACAGGTAAATCCCCAGCTTCAGTGGCAATCGTTTCATTTTTTCAGGTCCTTTTGCGGCATAACAAACTGTTGAACAATGCGCTCTACCAGTCCCGTGGTTGAATAGCCCTGCAGAAAGGGAATGGTTTTCACCTCTCCCCCGTAAGCTTCCACCTCTTCCCGTCCCACGATTTGATCCAGCCGGTAGTCGCCCCCCTTCACCAGCACATCCGGGCGCAGGGCACGAATCAGTTCC
>RFHE01000150.1 GCA_003696445.1 Calditrichota bacterium
AACCGGGAGTGCGGGGTTGCTTATATCCAGAATGTCCAGTGCGGCACCATTGCCTACATAAGCGATGGCGTCGCTGGCATAAACAGACGTGCAAATTCCGCCCGGCCAGCGGCCCACCAGGGTAGTATTCTGGCTTCCCTGGGCCAACAGCGTCTGGTGAAAGGCGAGCAAAACCAACCAACCACACACCAAAACCCATTTTTTCATAACGCACCTCCTTCCCTTTTTAATTGGAAGTTGCGGGGTAAAGGATTGGTCTCGTGAACAGTGTTACTGCCGGTTAGATTGTAAAATTGCTCGATCACCTGTTCTCCCTTTCCGTGACGTCGCCCTGTTGCCTAAATCAATATGGCAGCCAAAAGCTCCACTTTTTGCTGAAAGGATTCAATACCACGTTTTAGGTAGTTTTTGCAGCTGAAACATGCAAAATGGAAACCAGCGCGGCCCCGTTTCCGGGGGTTTGGCATGGACATGGGGTTAAATCAGGCGTTCCCGGAGGGCCTTCACTACAGCTTCGGTACGGGAATGGACGTGCAGTTTAGCGTAAATATTTTTCATGTGGGTGGCTACGGTCAGGGGACTGAGGTTCAGCTGTGCGGCCATTTGTTTTTGTGAATAGCCCTGAACGAGCAGTTCGAGAATCTCCTGTTCCCTGCGGGTAAGCGCGTAATCCGCCTGAGGGGAGACAAAGCGAGAAAACATTGTCAGCACTTTGCGGGCAATACGGGCATTCATGGGCGCGCCCCCGTCCAGCACCACCCGTATGCTTTCCACAATTTTTAATGTGGTTTGCCCTTTAACCAGATACCCGATTGCGCCCGCGCACAGGGATTCGAACACCTTGTCGTCGTCCTCATAGATGGTGAGCATGATAACCTGAGTGGCTGGCGAGAGGGAGCGGATGTGGTGCAGGCCTTCGATGCCGCTCATCCCGGGGAGGCCGATGTCCATCAAAATAATTTGGGGTGGGGATTCTTTCTGCAGGGCGGTGATAAGATCTTCGCAGCGCCGGAAGCTCATCGAACAGATCAAATCCGGTTCACTATCGATGACCTCCTCCAGCGTGTGGCGCAATTCATGGTTATCCTCCACAACCCAGATGTCTTTGAATTTTTCGGGTTGGTCCATGAGGGTCCTCTGGATGGCGATCCGATGCTTTCTTACCGGCGCCCGTAGCCAACTGCCGGTAGAACCGAACGGCAGCCCTCACCTCCCCCCGGGCGATTCGCGCCCCCCGCTCCTTAAACTGTCGCCAATCGCCGCCCTTCCAATTTAAAGATCGACTGGGAAGCCTGCCGCTTCAATACCCTGTTCTGGGTAGTTTGTCCATTTTTTTGAGATGAACACCGATCCAGAACCGACCGCGGTTGCCGGTGCGTGTGGGCTGGTCCAGGAGCCGCAGGTCAATGAAGCCGGGCATAGACGCGAATCTGCGTGCCGGAGCCTGGTTGGGAACAAATCTCCACTCTTCCTTCCAGATCTGCTGCCCGCTGCCGGATGCTTTCCAGCCCGTGCCCGGAATGGGGGCGATTGCTAAGCCGAAATCCGCGACCATTATCGCAGACTTCCAGTACCAGGTAGTGATTTTCTCGCAAGCAGCGGATGTGTACCCTGGTGGCAGCCGCATGTTTAACCACGTTGTGTAACAGTTCCTTGTAAATCAAAAAAAGTTGCTTGCGAAATGCCATGGGGAGGTGGTCCGGCAAGCCGTTTTCCTGCACGTGAAAGGCGTAAGCGATGCCTTTGGGCGTCAGCAGGGCGGAGGCCAGTTCCCTCATGTGCGCCAGGCAATCTTCCAGGTAGTCCCGGGAAGGATCCACCGCCCAGACGATTTCTTCCAGGGTTCCAATGAGCTTCTGAGCGGTGGTGCGAACGCGCCGCAACTGCCGGCTAACCAGCCCGTTGGTGGCCAGTTCCTTTTGCAGCAGTTCGGCGGTAAGCGCTATGCTGCTCAAGCTGCTGCCCACGTCGTCGTGCAAATCCCGGGCAATGCGCTGGCGGGTGCGTTCCAGTTCCAGCAACCGATTCACCCGGTAGCGATAGGCCAGAGCCAGCAGGGCGACCACAATTGCCGCTGCCAGCACGCGGAACCACCAGGCCTGCCAGAAGGGGGGCGGAATAACAATCTCCAGAGAAACCCCTGCTTCATTCCACACCCCATCGTTATTGGAGCCGCGCACCCGGAACACATAGCGACCCGGAGGCACCCGCGTGTAGGTAGCCCGGGGGTGATTGCCCGCCTCAATCCAGTGCCGATCATATCCTTCCAGCATGTAGGCATACCGATTAAACACCGGGCGAGTGAAATCCAGCGCAGCAAACGCAATGGTGAAATCGCTCTGTCGATAACTGAGCCTGACTGTTTTTTTGAAGGAGATGCTGGAGTCCAGTTGAACCGGTTGATTGCCCACGGAAAAATCGGTGAAAACCACAGGCGGCACATGCCGGTTCAGACGGAGGTTTTCTGGATAGAAAGCGACAATCCCATTCACGCCACCGATAAATAATTCTCCTTCCGGGCTCAGCCAGGCGGAACTGGCCAGCGGCTGGGGAAGGTTGTCGGCCAGACCATTGCCCCACTGGAAAAGCTGAAAGGTCCTGCCGGTCTCTTTCCATCCGTTCTCGTTGAATTTAACCAGGGCGCGGGGGGTTGCCACCCACAGATTGCCTGCCCTGTCCTCCTGAACCCAGTAAACATAGTCAAAAGGGTAGCCGTTGCGCCGGTTAAAGTGCCGGACCTGACCCGTCCGGGCATCGAGCCGTTCCAGGCCGGCGGC
>RFHE01000151.1 GCA_003696445.1 Calditrichota bacterium
GAATCGGACACGTGGGAAATATCCACCATGATGCCTGCCCGGTTCAGGGCCGGAACCAGCTTCTCCCCAAACGGACTCAGCCCATTCCAGGTGTGGGTGGTGTCGTAAGAGGAGTCGCAGATGTGATTGTCCTTGGCATGGGTAAGGGTGACGTAGCGGATGCCGCGCGAATAAAAGTAAGGCACATCTTCCAGGGTTTCGATGGGGGCGCCGTTTTCCATGCCCATGGCAATGGAAAACTTACCGGCCTGGAAATTGGCTCGCACCTCTTCTGGAGAGCGGGCCAGGGCGAACTGGTCGGGATGTTCGCGCACCAGCGTTTCCATCATGTCGATCAGTGAATCGGCCAGCGCCCGGGCACGCGGTGTGCCCTGGTAACTGGAAGGAATGTAAATGGACATAAAGGCCGCATCCAGGCCACCTTTTCTGGCCCGCGGTAAATCGAAGTTCCCCTCGCTGGTGGCTTTCGAGATGTCTTCAAAGTGGCGTCGCAACCGGTAAGGAACATCGATGTGGGTATCCACCAGAATGAATTTGTGTGCCAGTTCTCGGGCTTTTGCTTGCATCTCGGCCTCGTTGTTGGATTGTTGCTTGCCGCATCCCAGAGCGAGACACATTAACAGCACCACGGGCAGGCTTTTCTTCATGGCGGGCATTCCTTTTATTTAATGTAAACTGTTTTGATGTTGACAAATTCCTTAATGCCGTAGTGAGAGAGTTCCCGGCCGTAGCCGCTTTCTTTAACGCCACCGAAGGGGAGGCGCGGATCGGAGCGGACAAAGTCGTTTACGAAGCAGCACCCGGCTTCCAGTTCGCGGGCGGCGATGCGTTCGCCGCGGGCCAGGTCCCGGGTAAAGACGGCCGCCCCCAGACCGAAGCGGCTCCGGTTGGCTACCTCGATGGCCGCTCGCTCGTCGGCTACGGGAATGATGGCGGCCACCGGTCCAAATAATTCCTCTTCGTAGGCCGGCTGCCCGGGCGCCACCTGGGTCAAGACGGTGGGGGGATAAAAGGCTCCCGGACCCTCTGGTATTTTGCCCCCCAGCAAACAGTGAGCGCCTTTTTCGATGCTTTCGGTCACCTGCCGGTGCAGTTCATCCCGCAGGTCCAGGCGGGCCAGTGGTCCCACATCGGTTGTGGGGTCTGTGGGATCGCCCACTTTTTTGGCCGCCATTTCCCCAACAAATTTTTCTTCAAAGGCTTCGCGCACCGCCTCGACCACGATAAAGCGCTTGGCGGCAATGCAGCTCTGGCCGCTATTGATTAACCGGCTGGCCACACAGGTATGCACCGCCGCGTCCAGGTCGGCGTCCTCCAGGATCAGGTAAGGATCGCTGCCGCCCAGCTCCAGCACGGTTTTCTTAATCACCGATCCGGCGGCGGCAGCCACGGCCTTGCCGGCCGGGGTGCTTCCGGTCAGGGTCACCGCCCGGATCACCGGGTGGCGGATAATGGCTTCCACCCCGGAGGAGGGCACCAGCAGGGTGCGAAACACATCCGGCGGAAAGCCGGCCGAACGAAACAGGTCTTCGATGGCCAGGGCACAACCGCTCACATTGGACGCGTGTTTAAGCACCGCGGCGTTACCTGCCATCAGGGCGGGGGCGGCAAAGCGAAACACCTGCCAGAGGGGAAAATTCCAGGGCATTACGGCCAGGATAACCCCCAGGGGTTGAAACGTGACGTAGCTTTTTCGGGCTTCGGTTTCCACCAGCTCGTTGCGAAGAAAATCTTCCGCCCGGTCGGCAAAATATTCGCAGACCCAGGCACATTTTTCCACTTCGGCCCGGCCCTCGCGCAGCAATTTGCCCATCTCCCGGCTCATCAGGGTAGCCAGGCTTTCTTTCCGCTCCCGAAGCAGGCGGGCCACATTTCGCATGCTACGGGCCCGATCGGTGAAAGACGTTCGGCGCCAGAGGCGAAAGGCCCGATCCACCTTCTGTAAAATCTCTTCAATCTGCTCCGGCGAATGCGCATCGTACTCGGCGATCAACGCGCCGGTGGCAGGGTTAATGGATTGCAGCTTCATGATCTTCCTCCCCGGATATTGACCGATGATTGTCCTCCAACATCCTGGACAGGCTGTCCAGCAGAGGTTGCAGATCCGGCGTCCGCAGCTGAAGGCTGTGTAAAAAGCTGGGTAATGGCCAGTCCAGGCCGCGCCGCCACACGGTTTTCACGTAGCGGATGGCCGGGGCCTGGCGGTACCAGGGTGCCCCGAACCGCTCCTCCAGCCGCCGGCGAATCTGGTAGGCCAGAATCTGGCCCAGAAAGCGATCGGCCGCTTGAGAATACTCTTGCTCAAAAAAGATCAGGACGCTTTGCTCGCTGCCCTCAAGGTGCAGGTTCAGAGCCTGGCGTAGAACCGACTGGGCTGCCCGCAGGGGATCCCCGGCTGTGAGCACCGCCGGGCTTTGCAGGAGCACTTCGGCAGCGGCCAGACGCAATTCCAGCAGCCGGTACAGCACCAGCGAACGGCGGTAGTCTGGACCGTACACCAGCCGGGTAAGCGTGTCTGGCCCGGTAGAAAAATGCTCAGCCAACCAGGTGCTGTCCTCCCACATCAGCTCCCAGAGATAGGCCAGTGCTTTGAGGGCCGTTCCTCTGCCCGCCTGGCGGAAGGTCCACTGTTTGACCAGGGTATTGCTGAAATGTTCACCCTCGCCAAACAGCTCGCTGAGGCGTACCCAGTCCCGCCCGCTGTGCCAGGGCCGATGGGTAATGCGCACATCCTCCGGTACGGTGACCGGCAGGCAGCGAGAGAGCGGAATTTTTCCGGCAGAATCGGACAGATCCAGGGTAAACCGGGTGCCCACCGGCAGGCTTTCGCCGAAAAGTCCGGCCTGACTTTGCAGGGCTTCCAGTCCCTGGGCAGGGGCCCAGGCGGGAAGATCCGGCAGATGGGCTCGGAGGTACCAGAATTCCGGCATGCTCAGCGGCTGTTTTTCTGCCAGGGCGGCCTCCAGCAGCGTGCGGTAGAGGCTGTCCGTTGCAGCGAGGACCTGGCGGGCCAGCTGAAAGACCTGGCTGCTGCCAAAGCCGGATACAAAGCTGTACCAAGCCTGCAGTGAATCGAAACCGGTGCGTTGAACAAAAGCCAGCAGGGCCTTTTGCCTGCCGATCAGGGTGGTGTCCAGCGGGGCGAGCCGATTCAGACCCTTCCGGTAAAGACGACGGCGTTCCCGGGCCTGCTCAAGGGTAGCGACGGCATAGGGCAGGTCGATCAAACGGACCGTCTTGCCCTTCAACGCAAGCGGCGTGTTTAGCAGGTAGGTGTACAATTGGTCCTGACTGGCGGCACGGGAGAGGGCAAACATTTCCCGGAGAAGAAAGGTTTTAAAGTATTGGAGCTCCCGAACGCGAAGCTGGCTTCCGGTTTGCTGCATCACCCGGTCCACAAAGCGGACCCGGGGCAGGGAGAACAACTGCCGGAATTCTTTGTAGAAATCTGCCCTGCTGTAATTCTGGCCCCGGGTAAGCAAGAACCATTCGAACAAGTGTTTCTGTTGCACAAAGCGCCGGGCCTGAGTCATCCAGCGGTCCACTTCCTTCTGATCGCGGTCCAACTGGGTTTCGCAGCCGATCAGAATCATCAGTGCAAAGACCAGCAGGCAGCGCCAGGAACAGAATGACCTGAAATGATGCGTGGTGCGCATTCCTTTCAGCCGAAAAGGGCATCCGTTTTTCAACAGCCGGACTTCCCGATGATCGTTGCGTTTGCCTGTCACTGTTTCTGTTACCGGAACAAAGATAGAAAACCGAGGGCAAAAAACAAAGCGCTGACTGTGGCCAGAAAATTCACTACATCGTTGTTTATCCAGCGTTTACCCTGAACCAGCTGTCCGGCTTGTCCGGCACAATGTTCGTGTTTTTCAGTGATTTTGCCACAGGCCGGGCAACGGTACTGGCTCTGGAGGGTAGCGCCGAGCAGGCTGTCCACCAGCGAAGCGAGCAGGCCGCTGGTGGTGACGGCGGCCAGCAACGCGGCAGGTGAAACTTTCAATCCGGTCAGTCGGCCGTCACCGGGCAGAAAGGGGAGGCCGGACAGCCCAATGGCCAATGCCCCCAGGGCAGCCCCGGCAAGGCCGGTCAGGCTCACCCCGCCGGAACGCCCGGGTCCAACAGGCTGGAATCGGGTGATGAGCCGGGGCGGTTTACGGGCATGGAGCCCGATTTCGGTGGCCCAGGTATCGGCGGTGGCGGCAGCAACCACGGCCAGGTAGATTAAGTAGAGGGGGCCCTCGGACAGAAAAGCGGAGGCCATAACCAGCAGTGCTGCCATGGCCCCGTTGGCCAGCACCTGCCCGGCGTCCCGCCGGTGGCCTTTTTCAAATTCCCGAACCAGGGATTCCTTCCGGCGGGCGTTAAAGCGGGAAAGGAGGCTGGAGAGGACAAAAAAGCTGAGGATGGGGACGGCCCAGGCCAGTCCGCCGATGCCGAACAGGGGAATGGCCAGCAGAAGGGCCGCCATGGCGCCTCCCGGCTGAAGGAAGCCGGCCCGGACAGACAATGCCGCGACGGCGCCGCCCAGAAGAACAGCCCACAGGACCTGCTGCAGGTGCCCGCCGGGATCGTGCAGTAAATAAAAGGCCAGAAATGCGCTGAGCAGGGGAACCGAAAGATTGTCGCTGCCGCGCACACTGAGGGCCTCGCCGAGGGTAGCAAACACGGCCAGGCAGAAGCCGGCGGCCAGCGCAGCAGGCAGCGGCAGGGCCGGATGGTCGGCGCCCACCGGGGGCCAGAGCAGGAAAACCAGGGCAATGAACCAGCTACTGAAAAACATGGCAGCCATGCCGGGCAGGGTTTTTTCTTCCCGCCACGGCCGCCAGCGTGGTGCCTGGGAAAAGAGTCCGCCGACCAGAGCTGCCAGCGCATCGGAAAAGGCCAGGAGCATCATCCCGATCAACACTTCCAGGCGATGGTGGTGCCAGCCCCAGAGGGCGAGCAAAAAAAAGGACAGCGGGTAGAAGACCGTGCCCAGGCTCGGGCCGGTACGGTGCATGGCCGGAAACCAGTCCAGGCGCAACGCTAGGGCAATGAACAGCACAAATCCGGCATTGATGGCAAGGACGGGGAGGGGAGATTGCATTTTTGCGATAACCGCGAAGACAAAAAAACCGGTCAGCACGTGAACCAGTTTTCGGGTAAGTTGCGGCGGCCAGTGGAAGAATTTCCGGATCAGTTCGGCCGCGACCATCAATCCACCGAGACCGGCCACCACCCAGGCCAGCACAAACCAGTCCGAAGTGGGAATGCGGGTAAGCACCGGGATGCCGCGCCTTTCTACACCATTTTAAGATTTTGTTATGGTCTGTAAGAGAAAACAACACGTCCAACGCAGCCGGTCGCAGGTCCTGTGTGCAGGTTGGCGTGAGCGGTTTGAGGAAGAAGACAGGGCCGAACCGTGCACCAGCCCGCACACCAGGGATGCCTGCCGGAAGATGGATTTCAATGGGCCGTTGTTTCAGGCGGGCGACCCGGGAATCCCCGCCGCTTATTTCACAACAATGTTGACCAGCTTGTTGGGCACCACAATCACCTTCACCACCTGCCTGCCATCCAGCAGCCGGGGAATGCGGCCGGCCTGAAGGGCGGCAGCCTTAATTTCCTCCTGGGAGGCATCCCGTGGCACTGTCATCTTCTCCCGCAATTTCCCATTCACCTGAATCACGTAATTTACCTGCTCTTCCATCAGCACCGTTTCGTCGTATTCCGGCCAGCTCTGATTAAAGATGCTGAACTCATGGCCGGTGCGCTCCCAGATTTCCTCCGCCAGATGGGGGGCAAACGGTGCCAGCAGGATGTTGAGCTTTTCCAGCACACCCTTCAGGAAGGCGGCGTTTTGCTCTTCCCGGGGACGTTCGCTGGTGTAGCGATACAGCTCGTTGGTCAGTTCCATCAGGCGGCTGATGGCGGTGTTGAAGTGCATGCGTTCGGTGTCCTGGGTGGCGCCCTTAATTGAGTTGTGCAGCACCTTGTTCAGGCTGTTTTCGGCCTCGCCGAAGGTGTTCACCGAATTCCCTTCCTGGAAAACCCACAGGCAATTCTGGTAAAGGCGCCAGACCCGATTCAGATAGCGATGCATGGAGGCGATGCCGGAATCGTCCCAGGGGCCGCCCATCTCGTAATCGAAGCCAAACATCAGGTAGCAGCGGAACACGTCCGAGCCGTAGCGGGCCAGGTAGTCCTCCGGATTGACCACGTTCCCCCGGGATTTGGACATTTTCTGGCCGTCCGGCCCTTTGATGACCCCCTGATGGCGGAGGGAAGCAAAGGGCTCTTCAAAATTGACATGCCCCAGATCGTAAAAGACCATATTAATGAAGCGGGCGTAGAGCAGATGCATGGTTGCATGGTCCGC
>RFHE01000152.1 GCA_003696445.1 Calditrichota bacterium
ACCCTGCCGGAAGTAAAGGTGGACCTTCAGTCCGGGCTGGTCATTGGCGATCCCGCTTTGAGCCTGGAGCAGGTGGCGGGACGCTTCAACCTGTGGCGGGAGGGGACTGTGGCTCAGGTGAACTGCTTGCCCGGGGAACGCCTGCTGTTCCAGCTTCTGCTGCCGGCTGCCCGGCCGGGTGCCCCCGCTGTTCGCTCGCCTGGTCCCATCAGCGTACAGCTGTTTGCCGTGGGTGTTGCCCGTAACCCCGATGCTCCGGAGGTGGCGGTGCCGGATGTCCTGATTCCTGTGGACTCCAATGGACGCGCCGGCATCCCCCTGCACGATCCTGCCCTGTTCCCGGAACAGGCAAAGTGGAGGAGCTACCTGCTGGAAATTGAGACGGCGGGAACTAAACCGGGCGACTACCCCCTGCACATTCGCATTCCGGGGGACGGAAGCCAACCCGAGCTTGAATTGCTGGTGCACTGCCTGGACGGTAGAGAGCCCGCCCAACTGGACTTCTGGCTGGATCTCAATGAGTATGGCGACAAGTATCTGAAATTTCTGAAAGCCGAAAAGAGAAAGTTAACCCTGAAGGATCGGTTGCCCTGGGACCGGGTGGCCTACCGCCTGGCCCACCGGCATCGTGCCATTTTAAATTTGCTGCCCTACCGGAGCCAGGCCGGTGCGCCGCGGAAGTATTTTGTGCCGCGCATGGTCAACCGCGATTCCCTCAATCCACAACTGGACTGGAGCGAATTCGACCGCCGCTTTGGCCCCTATCTGGACGGCAGTGCCTTTGCAGACGGCCAACCCGTGCGCCATTTTTACCTGCCCTTCAATCCGGACTGGCCGGCTCCCTTCCGGCTTTACCAACAAAACCGCACCCGCTACGAGGCCATTTGGCAGGCCTTTGCCCGAGCATTTGTCAATCACTTCCGTGAAAAAGGGTGGACGCAAACCATCTTCCAGGTGTACTGCAACCAGAAACCTGGGCCAAACAACCAGATTCCCTGGCACCTGGACGAACCCAAAGGGGTGAAGGATTACCAGGCCTTGCGCTATTACGGGGAATTAACCCACCGCGCATTTGCTGGAGCCGAACCGGTCCAGGTGCGCTTCCGGGTGGACATCTCCCACTTCTATTGCGATGAACATCGGGGATCGAAAAAGAAGGATTTCCGAGTGAACGGTGGGGACCGGATCCTGTTCCCGGTGGTGGACATCTGGGTGATTTCGGACCATTCGCTGTACGGCGAGGAGGCTGCCCGCCAGGCCGCCCGCCTGCGCCGGCAGGGCAGGGAGGTGTGGGTGTACGGAGATACGCCGCCGTTGCAGGAGAGCGGCCGGCTCAGTGCCTGGAAAATCTACCATGCCTGGCTGCAGGGCTGGAACGGCTTTATGGCCTGGAAGACCTTTGCCGACCGGACCGACCAAAGCAGGGGCACCAACTTTTTGCTGTACGATTTGAACATGCCGCCGATACGGGGCATCTTTTCTTCTCTTCGTTTCAAATTGCTCTGGCGCGCACTGGAGGACATCCGTGTGGCGGAGGCGCTGACTACACCGCCGGAAAAGAGCCGGGCCGTTGTGACCCACCTGGTTGGAGCAGCCGAGAGGGGAGATTGGCATACCCTGTGGCAATTCAGAATCACACATCAATTACCACAGTCCACACGCCTCAACGGAGCTCAATGAACCGAAACGCCGATCCTTTGATGACCTTTCCCCTACCAGAAGCTGCGGAGGGCATGCCCGCTGAAAAGAAAGTCCTGCGGCCTGTACGCCCCATCCGGGTGGTGCATCTGGTCAACGATCTGGTACCGGGCGGCAAAGAGCATGGGCTGGTGAAACTGCTCCGCCACATGGATCGGGAGCGCTTTGAACGGATTCTGGTAGTATTCAATCGGGTGGAATTTACCGGCAGCCTGGAGGAAGAGGGCTGCCAGATCGTCCGCCTGAACAAGGCGCCCGGTAACGACTGGCGGCTGCCCTTTCGGCTGGCCCGGCTGTTTCGTTCTCTGGGCGCCGATGTGGTTCACACCCATGCCTGGGGTACCCTGGTAGAAGGCGTACTGGCCGCACGCCTGGCCGGAGTGCCGGTGATCATTCACGGTGAACACGGGACTTTTCCCCGGGGCGCCCTCCACCGCCGGGTGCAAAAATTCTTCTGGGCCAGGGCACACCGCGTCCTTTCGGTCTCCGCCCTCCTGGCCGACACATTGGCCGAAGAGGTGGGCTTTCCCCGCGAAAAAATCGAGGTGGTGCGCAACGGAGTGGACCCGCAACGATTCTACGCCAGCTCGGCGCTGCGCCGGCAGGGTCGTGCCGAATTGAACCTCTCCGGGGACGGCTTCCTGATCGGAACCGTGGGGCGGCTCCATCCGGTCAAGAACCTGCCCATGCTGGTGCGCGCCACCCATCTGCTCGTGCAGCGTGGATTCAATCCCCGCGTGTTAATCGTGGGCGACGACGATGGGGACGGGGCCAGGGTACACCGGCTGGTGCAGGCACTGAATCTGACCGAAGTGATTCAGTTGCTTCCTTTCACCCAGGACGTGAACCGCATTTACAATGCACTGGACCTGTTTGTGCTCACCTCGCTCAGCGAGGGCTGCTCCAATGTACTCCAGGAGGCCCAGTTTGTGGGGGTGCCGGTGGTGGCCACCCGGGTTGGTGGCAATCCCGAACTGGTGGTGGATGGCCAAACCGGCTTGCTGGTGGAAAGCGACCGCCCCGAGCAGCTTGCCGAGGCCATCGCCCGGCTCATGACCAATCCTGATCAACTGCAGCGCTTAAAACGAGCCGCTTACCACCACGCTCAGACCCACTTTTCCTTGAACAGCATGGTGGAGGGGTATCAGCAGATTTACCTGCACGAACTCAGTCGGCGTAAACCTGAATTATTCACCACAAAGGAGTTCCAACCATGAAAACCCGTGCTTGGCAATGGTTCCTCATGGCATTCGGCCTTTTCAATTTTATTCCGCTGGTGGTGCTGGCCTTAACCTATTACCCGCCGGTGCTGAACTGGCTGCTTTCCTTTTCTGATGGCATGCAATCGGTTCTCTTTCTGCGCCTGGCCTGTCTGGGCTCCGTCCTGCTCTGGGTGGGACTGTTTTTATTCCGCTACCGGATCGATGCGCTCATCCAGCATTTTCTCGCCGACATGGATCGCATCAATCGCGAACACCCGGTGGGTGAGATGCACTTCAAGACCACGGTCCTTAATCGCTGGTTAATGATTTTCGTCCTGCTGTTTGGTTGCGTAGTCTTTATTATTTCTCTTTTCGATGTTTATACATACAAGAAACTGATCAATGAAGACCATTTTGTGGAATATGCCTCGGCCGTTTCATGGTTTTTTGCGGCCCTTGCCCTCACTGTTTCTCTCAACATGGAGAAACGGATGAAACATTTCAAACGATGGATGTATTTGGCTTTGATTGCATTTTTTATTGTCTGCGGCGGAGAGGAGATCAGCTGGGGGCAACGGCTTCTGGGGATAACGCCCGCAGAAGCGGTGCAAAAAATTAACAAACAGCACGAGATCAACCTGCATAACATTGGCAGCATCAGCATTTACGCCAATTTGTTTTTTTTGGTGACGCTGGTTTTTTTCGTTGGCATACCCTGGGTTTTAAATCGCTTTCCGCAACTCAATAACTATCTGCGCTACTACAATGCCCCTGTGTTCAATCCATTTGTGACGAAAATTTATGGTATCGGGTTGATTTTCTGGATTTTGATCGGGATACGTTTCGGCACGCTGGGCTTCTGGCCATTAAGCCTTTGGGGGTATTACACGCAGATGGATGATGAAATTTTTGAATTCATGTCGGCCTATAGTTTTTTTAGCTTCGCCGTTCTGGACCTGGCCTACCGGCTGCAGGAGCGGCGGGCATTGCAGGCCCGAGCCACTACCAGTCCGGTAACCTGAACAGCAGGGCAGGCCAACAATGGAAACCATGAATCCAGAACTGATCAAAATACGGACCAAGCTGGCCATCAAACGGCTGGCGCCGCGGGAGTTTTTAACCATTTGGATTAATCGGGAAAATCTTCAGGACGTATGGGATTACTACGCCTGGAAGCGCCGCCAGACACCGCCCATCGTGTTGCGCCAGCCCATTTTTCTGATCGGTTGCCCGCGCAGTGGTACCTCGCTCAGTGCCCGGCTGTTTTCCACCCACCCGGACGTGGCCAACTGGACCGAAGCCCAGCGGGTGTGGGATCCGGTCAATTTTTTTGACCTGGAGGCCGAACATTGCTGGGAGGCCGACCGGGTCGATTCGGTGGACGCCCGCAGGCTTCATGCCCTGTTCGAGTATTACCGGCAGAAGCACAACAAACCCCGCTTCATGAACAAAAACCCGCGCAATACGGTGCGTATCGATTATATTCAGGCCGTTTTCCCGGATGCCTATTTTGTGCATGTGATCCGGGATGGCCGGGCGGTGGTCAATTCCATTCTCAAGAAGGCCGAGCGAGAACCGTTTCGCAAGAATTTCCCTTTCTGGAATTTTTGCAAGCCGCCCAACTGGCGGCAGTTTGTGCGCGAGGATCCCGTAGAGCAGGCCGCCCTGCAATGGCGGGAGATTCTTTCCTACGTGCTGGCCCGCCGCCAGCAACTGGCTGGCCGCTACATTGAGTATCGTTACGAAGATCTGTGCCGCCGGCCGCGTGAGATTTTAAAAGAGGTGTTTCAGTTTGTCGGCCTGCGTGCCGATGACCCCATCTTGCAGGCCGTTCCCGAGGTCATCGAAAGCCGCAACGACAAATTCCGGCACGATCTGACCCC
>RFHE01000153.1 GCA_003696445.1 Calditrichota bacterium
GGCCCGGGCTTCTCCATGTTTGCCCTCGGCTTCCACCCAGACCAGATGCACCCGAGGCCCATCCACCACCACATCCGCCTGGCTTAACAGCGAAGAATGAACCGTCAGCACCGGAGTCCATTTCAGCCCATCCAGCCGCCAGATTTTGGTGCCCGGTTGGGGACCTTCCGGCGAAGGGACCACCAGCCACCAGTGCCCGTGGTACCGCCACACTTTCGATTGCGGCTTCTGCCCAGTAACCGTACTGATAGTCGTCGGATCCAGCTGAATCGCGGCGAGAGGATGGCGCACCAGCGAGAAGGCTTGGGCAAAGCCCGGTGCCATCATCCGTTGCGCAAACAACAAATTACTAGAAAGCAGAATCGCCAGCAGGACGGTGACGAGGCGCCACAGCTCTGGCCAAAGCTGATTTAAAAGGTTAAAGCGCATCATGGGGGCAAATTATCCCCTCCGGCAAACAGGACTTGTGCGTTAAATAACAATTTCGGACCTGCCGAAAAAGAAAAAACACACATAGCAGGCTTGCCGCCTCTGTCCGCCAATGCCTTCAGCGAGTACAGTGTGATCAACTGTCTGGTCGCCTTCCTCATCAAGCTATCAAGGCAGCCGGAAGCGCTCCCCCGGGCGCGGGTAGAAGACCTGGCGATACCCCAGCCCATGCAATTTTTCCCGGAAGGGCAAGGCTTGGTCCTCTTCCCCGTGAACCAGGAAAATTGCTTTTAAACGACGCGGATTTTGTTTTTGTACATATTCCAGCAGCTCGGCCTGGTCCGCATGCCCGCTGAAGTCCTCCATCACCTTCACCTCGCAGCGCACGGTGTGGGGTTCCCCGAAAATGCGCACCTGCTTCTGCCCATCCCGCAGTTTTCGGGCCAGGGTGTGCGGGGCCGCGTAGCCTACAATCAAAACCAGGTTGCGCGGATCGCCCACATTGTTGCGCAAATGATGCAGGATGCGCCCCCCTTCGGCCATCCCGGAAGCCGAAATGATGATGGCCGGGAACTTGAGATGGTTCAGGGCTTTGGATTCCTCCACATCGCGAATGTATTTGAGCCGGCCGAAGCCGAACGGATCGATGTCGTCGCGCAAAAACAGGCGATAGGTTTCCCGGTCGAAACACTCGGGATGGGCGCGAAAGATTTCGGTGGCGCCGGTAGCCAGCGGGCTGTCCACGTAAATGGGTAGATTGGGAATCCGGTTCTGATTGAACAGCTTGTGCAACAGGTACACCAGCGTCTGGGTGCGGCCTACGGCAAATGCAGGAATGATGATTTTGCCGCCCCGGTGAGCCACCCGCCGCACGGTTTCAGCCAGCTCTTCCTCGGCATCCTCGCTCAGCCGGTGCAGGCGATTGCCGTAGGTGCATTCCATGATTAAGTAATCCAGATCCCGGAGCACATTGGGGTCCCGCAAAATCGGCACATGCCGCCGGCCGATATCCCCACTGAAGCCCAGCCGGAAGGTCTGGCCCCGCTCCCGAATTTCCAGCTCCAGCCCGGCCGAACCCAAAATATGGCCGGCGTCCCGGAAGGTGACCGTGATGCCCGGCGCCAGCCGAAAGGGATGATCGTACTGAACGCCTACCAGATGCCGCAGGGCCCGTTCGGCATCCTCCACGGTGTAGAGCGGTTCCACCGGCGGCTCGTGTTTACGCCGGCGAATCTTGTTGACAAATTCCACATCCTTCTCCTGAAGATGCGCCGAATCCCGCAACATGATCTGGCACAGATCCACGGTTGCACTGGTGGCCATTACCGGACCCTGGTATCCCTTTTTCACCAGATTGGGCAGATTACCGGTGTGGTCGATGTGGGCATGGGAGAGCAGCACGTAATCCAGCGAGGCTGGGTCGAAATCAAAATTCAGGTTCTTCTCGTAGGTGTCCTTCCGTCGCCCCTGAAACAGGCCGCATTCCAGCAAAATCTTCCGACGGTTGGCAATTAGTAAGTGCTTTGATCCGGTGACCGTGCGCGCTGCACCATGAAAAATTAACCGCATGGGGGAAAGCCTCCTCAAATTTCCGCAACCGCTGCTGGAACTAAAATACGCCGCCAATTAATTTTAAACAGGAGGAAAAGAAAATTAGGTGAATAAACAGTAGCGGAATAGAACACTGCACAAACCAGGGAGAGGCGACCGAGGCTCTTTTTCCGGTACGCCCGATTTAAAATTGCCTGGAATATTCCTTTATTGTAATTTAGAATTGAAAATTCAACACCTGGCAGCCACTTCGCCGGGGCACAGGCTGAAGCCAACGGGAGAACAGAAATGTCCCTTAACCAGATTGGTTTGAAATACCGCTTCATTCTTTTCTCAATCCTCTCCATCGTTCTAACTGTAGTGGTGGGTAGCTTGGCCTTTCACCACCTTGTGCTTAGGGGACACGGCTATTCCCCTGCCCTGTTGATCGGGCTTTCCCTTTTCTACATTCTGGTGGGCACAGTGGGTGTATTTATGATCAGCAAATACATGATTCAACCCATTGTGTACCTTAACACCATGGTCAATCGGGTGCGGCGGGGGGACTTGGACGTGACCATTTTGCAGGGCGCCCCTTCCCGCAGGAAGGATGAATTGGATCGCCTGATGGAAGGGTTCGACCACATGGTGAAAAGCCTGCGGGCCTACATCCAGGAATTGACCCGGGCCAAAGAGGAGGCAGAAAAGACCTCTCAGGAATTATTCCAGAGCAAGTCCCGGCTGGAGGCGATTTTAAACGGCATTTCCGACGGGATCATGATCCTGGATCGCGAGTATCGGATTGTAGGAGCCAACCCGGTCATCGAACGCTTTATGGGCCGATCGATGGCGGAAATTCGCGGGCAGAAATGCCATTTAATGTGCAACGGCACCATCGACCGGTGTAGTTTTTGCCGGGCCGAGGACACCTTTCAGCATGGCGAGCACGTGACCTCCTATTGCATCAAGCAGCCGGCCAATTTCCCTGAAGAACGAATCCTGGAAATCCACGATTTCCCCCTTTACAACGAGCAGGGCGAGGTGGACCAGATCATTGAATACGTAAAGGATGTGACCGAGGCGGTGAAAACCCAGGCCCGGCTGGAGAGCGCCCGCCGCCTGGCCCAGATCGGCGAAATGGCGGCTAAAGTGGCCCACGAGGTGCGCAATCCGCTCAACGCCATTCAGGGGGCCACGCATTACTTGCGAGGGGTGACTGGTGATCCGGAATGGTATTCGTACCTCACTTTGATCGATGAACAGGTGGGCCGACTCAATCGGGTTGCTTCCGAATTGCTGGAATTTTCCAAACCCATGGCGCCCCCATTGAATCCCGGCCGGCTGGACGGGATAATCCAGCAGGCACTTCGCTTGTCGGAAAAGTTGTTGCAGGAGCGCAATATTCAGGTTCATTGCCAGATCGAACCCAACCTACCGGCCATTCCGCTGGATGCCGCCCAGCTGGAACAGGTGCTGGTCAATTTGATCCAGAATGCCGCCGATGCCATGCCGGAAGGCGGAGAACTGTCCGTACAGGCCAAAATGTGCTATCTACCGGACAACGGCCGGGCACCCTATATTCAATTGCTGGTGGAGGACAGCGGCCAAGGCATGGAGCCTCACGTCCTGCAACGCGTGTTCGATCCCTTTTTTACCACCAAAACCAAGGGTACCGGGCTGGGCCTGAGCATCGTGAAAAAAATTGTGGAATCCCATCAGGGCCGGATTCATATTGAAAGCGAAAAAAATCGTGGAACCCGAATTACCATCAGCTTGCCAACGCAACCCCAATCCCATGATGCCAAAGAGCACCATCTTAGTTATTGACGATGAGCCAGCCATTTTAAAGGTCATGGCCGCCAACTTGCAGCGGGAGGGCTATCGGGTGGAACTGGCCCAGTCCGCCGAAGAGGGCTTGCGAACCCTGCAGGAAAAACAGATCGACACCATCATTGTGGATTACCTAATGCCGGGCATGACCGGGCTGGATTTTCTGGCCGAGCTCAACCGGCGCCAGCTGGATATCCCGGTGGTGGTTATTACCGCCCATGGCAGCATTGAACACGCCGTGCTGGCCATGCAGCGGGGGGCGGTAAACTACCTGACCAAGCCGGTCAATTACGATGAACTGATCAGTGTGGTACACAAAGCGGTGGAACGCCAGCAACTGCGCAACGAGGTGTTGCGACTGCGCCGCGAGGTCAGCTCCCGCTACGGTTTCGATCAAATTGTGGGCCAGAACCACCAGATGCGGCGCATCTTCGATCTAATTACCGAAGTGGCCGATACCGACGCCACGGTGCTCATCCGCGGCGAAACCGGCACGGGCAAGGAACTGATTGCCCGCGCCCTGCATTTCAACAGTCCCCGCAAGCACCGCGCCTTTGTGCGCGTCAATTGCGCTGCCCTCAGCGAAACCCTGCTGGAGAGCGAGCTGTTCGGCCACGAGAAAGGCGCCTTTACCGGCGCCATCCGCACCCGAATCGGCCGCTTCGAACAGGCCGAGGGGGGAACCATGTTTTTCGACGAAGTGGGCGACATCCCTCCCTCCATCCAGGCCAAACTGCTGCGCGTGCTTCAGGAGAAAGAATTCGAGCGGGTGGGCGGCAATAAAACCATCCAGGTGGATGTACGCATCATTGCCGCCACCAACAAGAACCTGGAAGAAGAGGTGGCCCGCGGTCGGTTCCGAGAGGATCTATTCTACCGCCTCAACGTCATTCCCATTCACCTGCCCCCGTTACGGGAACGCCTGGACGACCTGCCCCTGCTGGTCTCCCATTTCCTGAAACTGTATGCGGAAAAGTTTAAAAAGCCGGTTCGGGATATCTCGCCCGAAGCCCTGAGCCGCCTGATGGTCCACGACTGGCCGGGCAATGTGCGGGAACTGGAAAATGTAATTGAGCGGGCTGTGATCATCGAAAAGCAGGAGGTCATCACCCTCCCCACCATTCAGCGTTGCCTGCAACCCAAAAGCGAAGCCAGTTTCCGTTATTTTATCAACGAAGAGGTCCCCCTGAAGACCCTGAAAGAAGAATTTCTCCGGCAATTCGAGCGGGAATACATCATCCGGCTGTTGCGCAAATGCCAGGGCAACATTGCCGAAGCTGCCCGCCGGGCCGGCATGCACTACAAAAACTTTTACCAGAAAATGCAGCGTTACGGCATCAGCAAATGGGAATTTAAAGAGTAACTGGGAATCGGCCTCTTTGCCTTTTCGCTCAACCCGACTTACCTGCACATGCTCAGGAGGAACGTTTTGTGAAGGATAAACATAGTGCTCCGGCCATGCTGCCTGCGGAAGTGGCGGCCCGGTCCGCCTGGCACTGGTTGCGGCTGGTCATCAAAAGTCAGCTCCAGTACGATGCTTTTGTAATGGCACCCGAACAGGCTCAGGGCCTATCCGATCTGGCCGAGCGCCTGGGCCGGCAATCACCCGCACAGATGTGCCGGGAGTTTTTGCATGCCGCGCTTGCCGAATGCTTTCATCCTCACGGCGCGCTGCTACTGGTGGCCCTGGCCGACCGGCAACCACAAAATCCGCTGCGCCTGGCCGAACAGCTTCACCTCAGCGAGCCCACCACCTTCGAACGATTGGCCCGCCTGTTGCAACTCGGCCTGGTGGAGCGCCGGCTGGAAGAGGAAACCTACCAGCTCACCGAAAGCGGGCAGGCGCTGGCCGGCTTCCTCGCGGAGGCCGAAGCCGCCCTTCGTCGGCTCGTCGATGCTCAGTTGCCCGAATTGCTTGGCAACCAGACCAAGGGAGATACCCGGTGATGCAATGCCCCTACTGCAATTTCAATGGCCACCGCATGGACCTGCATGCCCATCTGATGGAACAACACGCCGAGCAGGTCAAGGTCTTCGTCCACCGGGTCACCGGAAAAATGATGTACGAATTTCAATGTCCGCTGTGCGAGGAGCACTGGCTCAAACCGCTCAAAAAGCGGCCCAGCGACCTGCAGGCCTACGTTCGGGAGATCCGCATGGTGGCCTTCGATTTGTTTCTCTACCACCTGATGTTAGATCACGGACAGGACGCCGCGGATGCCGAGAACCAGGATGCAACTTGACTTCAGGAGTCCCTCGACCATGGCAACGACGCAACCTGAAAGACAGATTTTAGTGGTCGGCAACGACCCGGTGCTTCTGCCCCGCCTGCAGCAACTGGCCGCAGCGCATCGGATGGCATTGCAGATGGTGCCCGGGCCCGAGCACCTGAAGGGTACGGAAAATCCGGCCATTTTGGTGGTCCCGGTTTCCCGCCAGTTGTTGGATTTTTATGCCCGCTGGAAGGACGCCCACCCCGATTGCCTGCTGGCCGCCTGGGCGGATGCCCCGGAACACGAACTGTGGGTGGGTGCTTCGGCCGCCGGCTGCGATCTGGTAGTCAACAAGGGCGCTCTGGACCTGGTACTGGCCGAACAGCTCCAGGCCTGGCAGGCGCAGGGCGTGCTGGTCCAGCCGCGCCGGCGGTTGCCGGTTAAACGGCTGGCCAATCCTGGTGAGGGCCTGGTCGGCCGGGTGCCCGATGCACCGGATGGGCCCATTGCCGTCTTTCGGCTGGAAGGGAGGCTTTGCGCCTTTCGCGACGTCTGCCCCCATGCCGGCTTCAGCCTCTCCGACGGCGCTTTCGATGCCGATAGTGGCATTCTGACCTGCCCTGCCCACGGCAGCCAATTTCAGGTATGCACCGGTGCTCGCATGCGCGGGCCAGCCGATTTTCCCATCCA
>RFHE01000154.1 GCA_003696445.1 Calditrichota bacterium
AAGCATGAAAAAAGAATATCTGATTGTTCAGGGGGCGCGGGAACACAATCTAAAAAACATCTCCGTCAAAATACCGCGCAACCAGCTGGTGGTCATCACCGGAATCTCTGGTTCGGGAAAGTCCAGCCTGGCCTTCGACACCATTTACGCCGAGGGCCAGCGGCGCTACGTGGAGTCGTTGAGCGCCTATGCCCGCCAGTTTCTCGGCCTGATGGAAAAGCCGGATGTGGATTTTATTGACGGCCTGTCGCCGGCGATTTCCATCGAGCAGAAGACCACCCACAGGAATCCCCGCTCCACAGTGGGCACGGTGACCGAGATTTACGATTACATGCGCCTGCTGTTTGCCCGCATCGGCCAGCCCCACTGCTACCGGTGCGGCAAGCCGATCAGCCGCCAGACCCCGCAGCAGATTGTGGACAGCATTTTAACCCTGCCGGAAGGCACCCGCATTCAAGTGCTGGCCCCGGTGGTCCGGGGGCGCAAGGGCGAATATCGGGAGCTTTTCGAGGAAATCCGCCGGGAAGGCTTCGTGCGCGTGCGGGTGGATGGCACCCTGCATCCCCTGGATGAGGAGATCAAGCTCAACAAGAAAGTGAAGCACAACATCGAGGTGGTGGTGGACCGGCTCAAGGTGGCCGAAAAGGTTCGGCAGCGGCTCACCGAAAGCGTGGAGATGGCCCTTCAGATGTCCGGCGGTCTGGTGCTGGTCGATGTCATCGATCAGGCCCGGGAAATGACCTTCAGCGAGCATTTCGCCTGCCCGGACTGCGGCATCAGTTTCGAAGAGCTGGAGGCCCGGATGTTTTCCTTCAACAGCCCCTACGGCGCCTGCCCCCATTGCGATGGCCTGGGCAGCAAGCTGGAAATTGATCCCCGCCTGGTGGTGCCCAATCCGGAACTGAGCATCAACCGCGGGGCCATCGCGCCGATCGGTGAAAAGCGGCTCAGCTGGCATTTCGAAATGATTGAGGGACTGGCCCGAGAGTTGAATTTTGACTTGGACACTCCCTGGAAGGACCTGCCCGAATCGGTTCGTCAGATCATCCTCTACGGCAGCGGGGAGCGGAAAATTAAATTTCAGTTCAAGCGGGAAGATTCCTACTTCGAATACGCCTCCCGGTTCGAAGGCGTTATCCCCAACCTGTACCGGCGCTACAAACAGACCTCCAGCCAGAGCATTCGCAACTGGATTAACGGGTTCATGAACGAGATCACCTGTCCCGAATGCCAGGGGGCCCGGCTGCGCCCGGAGGCACTGGGGGTGAAGATCGGGGGACAAAACATTGCCCAGGTGGCGGCCATGAATATCGGTCAGGCTTACCGGTTTTTTGAGGGGCTGGAGCTTTCCGAACGCGAGCAGCAGATTGCCCAGCAGATTCTCAAGGAAATCCGCGCCCGCCTGGGCTTTTTGCTAAACGTGGGGCTGGATTACCTGTCCCTGGATCGGGCGGCGGGAACCCTGTCCGGGGGCGAGGCACAGCGCATCCGGCTGGCCACCCAGATCGGTAGCCAACTGGTGGGTGTGCTCTACGTGCTGGACGAGCCCTCCATCGGACTGCACCAGCGGGACAACCACCGGCTGATTGAAACGCTCAAGGCGCTGCGCGACCTGGGGAACACCGTGCTGGTGGTGGAGCACGACCGGGAAACCATCGAACAGGCCGACTTTGTCATCGACCTGGGTCCCGGGGCTGGCCGCCATGGCGGGGAAGTGGTGGCCGCCGGAACCCCTCAGGCCATCGCCCAGAATCCCCGATCCCTCACCGGCCAGTACCTCTCCTATCAGAAATACATTCCCGTGCCGGAGAAACGCAGACCCGGTTCCGGCCAGGCTCTGGTGCTCAAAGGAGCCAGCGGCAATAACCTCAAAAGCATCGATGTTCGCTTTCCCCTGGGCAAGTTTATCTGCGTGACCGGGGTCTCCGGTTCAGGGAAAAGTACCCTGGTCAACGAAACCCTCTACCCCATCCTCTCCCGTCACTTTTACCAGAGCAAGCAGATTCCCCTCCCCTACCAGGCCATTGAGGGCCTGGAGCATGTGGACAAGGTAATTGACATCGATCAGTCGCCCATCGGGCGGACGCCCCGCTCCAATCCGGCCACCTACACCGGGCTGTTCACCCATATCCGCGAATTGTTTGCCCAGCTGCCCGAATCCAAGATTCGCGGCTACCGGCAGGGTCGGTTCAGCTTTAATGTGAAAGGCGGCCGCTGCGAGACCTGCGAAGGGGACGGGCTGAAAAAGATTGAAATGCACTTTTTACCCGATGTGTACGTGACCTGCGAGGTGTGCAAAGGCAAGCGGTACAACCGGGAAACCCTGGAAATTCATTACCGGGGCAAGTCGATTGCCGACGTGCTGGAAATGACCGTTTCCGAAGCGCTGGCCTTCTTCGAAAACATCCCTCCCACTCGCCGGAAGCTGGAAACCCTGCAGCAGGTGGGCCTGGGCTACATTCATCTGGGCCAGCCGGCCACCACCCTCAGTGGCGGCGAGGCACAGCGGGTCAAGCTGGCCACCGAACTTTCCCGCATTGGCACCGGCAAAACGGTGTACATTCTGGATGAGCCCACCACCGGCCTGCATTTCGAGGACATCCAATTGCTCCTGCAGGTTCTCAATCGGCTGGTGGATCGGGGCAACACGGTGATTGTGATTGAGCATAATCTGGACGTGATTAAAACCGCGGACTGGATCATCGACCTGGGCCCGGAAGGCGGGGACCGCGGCGGTGAGGTGGTGGCCGAGGGTACCCCCGAACAACTGGCCGAACATCCTACCTCCTACACCGGGCAATTTTTGAAACGGGAGTTAGAGCTGTGGCGGGAAAAGTTTCAGGCGGCCTCGCTCTCCGACGTGTCCTGAAGCGCGGGGATCAGCGGGACGAATCGAGAAGCAGTTTCATGTGTTTCAACAGATCGGCCCGGCCGGTGCGATCTTTGGCCGAGAAGAAAATCAGCGGATCGTCCGGCGACAGGACGAGCGCCTGGCGTATGGCCGTTTCGGCTCCCGGCCGTTTGCTGCGGCCCAGCGCATCCACCTTGGTCGCCACCACCGTAAACGGGATCTGGTGATGCCGCAACCACGCCACCAATTGCACATCCAGCTCTTTCGCCCCCACCCGGGCATCCACCAGCACGTAGAGCATGAGCAGCCGATCGGTCTGCAGCAGGTAATCTTCGATGGCTTTCTGCCACAGGTGCTTTTCCCGGTGGCCTACCCGGGCAAAGCCGTAACCGGGTAAATCCACCAGGTAGAACCGATCGTCGATGTTAAAGTAGTTGATGGTCCGCGTCTTTCCGGGCTGTTTACTCACCCTGGCCAGATTGCGCCGGTTGAGCAGCGTGTTAATCAGCGAGGATTTCCCCACGTTGGAGCGCCCGACAAAGGCAAATTCGGGTAAAGCCGGGCGAGGCGCTTGCGCCGGATTGAGCAAACTGCCCACAAATCTGGGATTGTGGATTTTCAGAATAGCCATTGGCCAAAAAAAAGGAGGGCCGTGCGACCCTCCTTCGGGTTTAATTGGTGGTCAGAACGCGATCCAGTCGTTCAGTCAGGTACTGCTTGGGCACAGCTCCCACCACCTGATCCACCACCTGACCGTTCTTAAAGATCAGCAGGGTGGGAATACTGCGAATGCCAAACTTGACGGCCGTATTGGGATTGTGGTCCACATCCAGTTTGGCGACTTTCACCTTGCCTTCGTACTCCTGAGCAATCTCTTCCACCACCGGTGCAATCATCCGGCACGGGCCACACCAGACCGCCCAGAAATCCACCAGAACAGGTTGGCTGGACTTCAGGACTTCCTGCTCGAAATTGGCGTCGGTGACTTCGATGGGTTTCGCCATTATGGTCCTCCTGGTTTTCGGGTTAAATCAAATTAGGTACAATATGAGTCAAATTAAAGGATCATCAGTGCATTTGATGAAGCCTGATTAGGCAAAGTTACAGATTTCTTTGCACCCGACGCGGGTTTTCTCGGCCTATTTCCTGAGAAATGGTCATCTTCTGTAATCATTGATTGCCCGTGTGTTCAGGTCCAAGGGAGCGCTTTTGTACGATCCGCTCGCAATTAACCAGAAAATCTGCCTTTGGGATGTAAGACAGCTTATAAAGCGGAAAGAAAATAGCAAAAAAGCCCTTGTTTTTAGCAAGGGCTTTTTGAAAACACTTGGTGGAGACGGCGGGAATCGAACCCGCGTCCGGGCAGGAGGTCAGTAGAACCTCTACATGCTTAGCCTGGCGATTGGCTTTAACCACCGGCGGGCAGCCAGGCGAGCCTTCCGGTGGCGAGCCCGGTGGAATCTCGACCGGCTGAACCCGAGCCATTCAGCCGGTCACCCTGCCATTGGCGACGCCCCTCTGTAACCCTGGCAGGCCAGGTTACAGGGGACGGGCTGCCTTAATTAATTAGGCAGCCAGAGCGTAATTATAGTCGGCATTTTAGCCTTTTCTCGCTAATTGTACGGGATAGCGAGAAAGCCCGGCATGCAGTTCTACCGCCCTTCTACTGCCCGTCGAGACCATTTCGTCCCCCAAATGAGCGGTAAACAACTCCAATCTAACAAACCAGTAAGCCATGAACAAGTTCCCGCAAGAAACAAAAAGCTCCTGACCGCCACGCGCGGTGGCCGGCGATCAGGAGCATCTCCAAACAGAGGTGACTCGCCGGGCAGTCAGTCGGGGGTGATGCCCACCCGGCTCCCACGCCACGCTCTGCCGCACGCGGGTCGTTGGGCGGGGGGAACACCCATCATTTGACCCGGCGCTGTGTGCCCCCGCAGGGACTCGAACCCCGAACCAACGGATTAAGAGTCCGCTGCTCTACCAATTGAGCTACGGAGGCATAGGTTACGGTGGCAAAATTTATAGCCCGGACGATTACCGCGCAACAGCCTTTTCATTTCTTAACTCTACGCTCATCCTTTCAGACCGTTCCACCTTTCCCAATTAAAACAAATGTTCCAACAACATCCCCCCCACTGGAAGCATGTCCCCGTTCCTGCTTCGGACAATGTCTGCTTCTCCTTTCAGGCCACCGGTTCCTGACCAACCTTAACCCGAAAATTTGGATGTTAAACCTGGGCTGGTTAGATTTGTAAAAAGAATAAAGAAAGATGACCCAGTTTAAAGGAGGTGTCCTCATGAACCGCGATCGTTTTACCTGGAGTCCCCTACCACTCCGCTTGATCATTGGCATTGGTTTCATGTTCCACGGATATGCCAAGCTCTTTTCCTCGGTAGGACACAACAATTTCATTATGCTGCTGCAGGATCTGGGCATGCCCTTGCCCTCTTTACTCGCCTGGTTGGTCGGCTTTGTCGAGTTTTTCGGTGGCCTGGCGCTGTTGCTGGGTGCTTTTACCTCGATTGCCGCCCTTCTTTTAATTGTGGACATGCTGGGGGCTATGTTTTTCGTCAGCCTGCCGCATGGATTCGACATGCTGCAGGTGACCGTGATGATTGAAGGCGGGCCCAAATTCGGGGTACCTGGGCTGGAAATCAATCTCATCTACCTGGCAGCGCTCATTTCGTTACTCCTCACCGGGCCGGGACACCTCTCCCTGGATGGCTGGCTCAGAGCCCGGCAGGGTTCTGCGGGCCACTCGGTGCAGCCGGCCTGACGCAGGCTCCCTAAAGCAAAAGACGCGTCCCGGCAGAGTAAAGCAAGAAACGGCCGAAAAGTTAATAGCGTTTGGTTCCTGCCTGCTCTGGTGGTAAACTGAAGCTGGTTTCTGTCAGTTTCAGTTGCCCGCGAAGTACACCGCGTTTTTTGTTACTGCAAGCCGATTTTTTAAACCAGCTCTAAACGAATACCAGCCAACTTAACTTTGAAAGGATTGAGCAGTGGTAACACAACAAGAAGTAGAAAAAATCAATTGGCGGGAAAGCATTCCCTTTTTCCTGATTCATCTGGCCTGCGGTCTGGTCATCTGGGCCGGATTCAGCTGGATAGCTCTTGCCGTCCTGGTACTGACTTACAGCGCCCGGATGTTTGCCATTACCGCCGGCTATCATCGTTACTTTTCCCATCGCACCTTTAAAACCAGCCGATGGTTTCAATTCGTACTGGCCTTCATGGGCACGGCCGCGCTGCAGAAAGGGCCCCTCTGGTGGTCCGCCCATCATCGCCACCACCATCGCCATTCCGACCAGGAAGAAGACATTCACTCGCCCAGGCAAAAGGGGTTCTGGTGGGCGCACGTGGGGTGGATTTTGTGCGACAAGTACAAATGCGCTCATTTGAAGCTGGTACACGATTTACAGAAATTCCCCGAACTACGCTTTCTGGACCGCTGGCACATGCTGCCGGGAATTCTGCTGGCCGTGGTTCTATTTGCCACCGGCGCGGGTCTGAATCACGCCTTTCCCAGTTTACACACCTCTGGGTTTCAGCTGCTGGTGTGGGGATTTTTCATCAGCACAACCCTCCTTTACCACGGCACGTTTACGGTAAACTCCCTGACCCATGTTTTCGGCCGGCGGCGCTTTGCCACCACCGACGACAGCCGAAATTCCTTCCTGATTTCGCTGTTTACGCTCGGCGAGGGCTGGCATAACAATCATCACCGCTTTCCTTCCTCGGAACGACAGGGATTTTATTGGTGGGAACTGGACCTGAGTCACTACATGTTGCGCCTGCTGTCCTGGGTTGGCCTGGTCTGGGATCTTCGCGAGCCGCCCAGAAAAGTGTATGCAGAGGGCAGCAAACTGCGCAAACCCAATCGGGCATTCCTGGCGAAGCAGTTCGAGAGGCAGCCCCAGAGCTGAAGCCAAGCGGCCAAATCAGCGCTTTTCTGCCGATGACCTGATTGTCGAATCGGGCCAGGTCGGATATCTCAGAAGTGGATGGCCACACTCACCAGGCCGGGTTGAAGGTAAGCCCGAACGCGTTTGCCCGATGGCCGAGGGTGGGAGGCTTCCACCAGCTGGTGAGCCACCCAGGAGCCCACTACCGCTCCGAAGACCACATCCGAGGCCCAGTGCATGCGATCTTCCATGCGCTGCAGGGCTACCCCGGTGGCGATCCCGTATGCCGCCGTTCGGACCCACCAGCGCGGATACTGAAGGGAAAAGACGGTAGCCAGGGCAAAGGCACCGCTGGTATGTCCGGAAGGGAAGGAACGGAAAGCGCCCTTTTTACTAAACTTAAAAAAGTGAAAATCCAGAGGGTCGTTGGCCACATAGGGGCGAGAGCGGCCGAACAGGCCTTTCAAACCAATGGTAATTAACCCGGTGGCCAGGCTGCTCTCGAAGGCCAACCGGGCCGTTTCGATGAGTCTGGCATCGTTCAACATTAGACCGGCGGTGCCGGTGAGGGCAATCACCCCGATAGTCACCTTTTCCGGCCTCAGTCGGTCGTACAAACCGCCAATATCAGCCAGTTGTTCGGCGGGATAGAGTAAGGTGTGAGAGCCCTCCAGGGCAAATTCTTCATCGGCCTTCCCGTCCACATGGTACACCATCCCAGCTTCCAGAAAAACCAGACCGCTTAATTGCAGGAACGTCAGTGGGCGAAAGCGCAGCGGCGAGCCAATCAGGTAAACAAAATCCCTGCCGGCTGCACGAATCTGCTCTTGAAAGATGGCAGGCAAACTCGGCCGGCCCTCGTTCTCATCGCCTGCCCGCAGACTACCCAGCCCGAGGCTTCCACTCAGCAGCATCGCCACGAGGAGAAAAACAGGGAGACGCTTCATCAGTCTTTCCGTTTACAACACACTCACAGGTTCGGCAATATTTTACGGCTTTAAAGTAATGCGGGAATATCTTTTCCACCAATATTTTTCCGAAAATGAGGGTCGTCCGGCTACGAAAACGCGGCCAGAAAAACGGGAGGGGTTTTCCCCGGAGCGCAGGGCGATTTCCATTTTCAGGCTAATAATAATTCAGGTAATGATCCAGCTCCCACTGATGCACTTGAGAGATGTATCTGGACCATTCTTGTTTTTTGGCGCTAATAAAGTGAAAGAAAATGTGATCGCCAAGCGTTTCCCGCATCAGCGAACTTCTCTCCAATTTTTCAATCGCCTGCAGCAGGTTCGAGGGTAGCGGCTGAATGCGTAGCCTGCGCTTCTCGCGTTCGCTCATGGCGAAAATATTTTTATTTACTGGTGGGGGTGGCTCAATGGTGTTTTCAATCCCATCCAGACCGGCAGCCAGCATAACCGCCAGGGCCAGATAAGGATTGCAAGCGGGATCGGGCACTCGTAATTCGATGCGGGTACTGTTGCCTCGTTTGGCCGGAACTCGAACCAAGGGACTGCGGTTGCGCTCTGACCAGGCAATGTTAACCGGTGCTTCATAACCGGGGACCAATCTCTTGTAGGAATTCACTAATGGATTGGTGATGGCCACAAACGATTTGACGTGCTTTAATATGCCACCAATGTAGTAACGGGCTATGTCGCTCAGTTGATAGGCGGCATCGGGATCGTAAAACGCATTTTTACCATCCTTGAATAAAGACTGATGGGTGTGCATCCCCGACCCGTTGATCCCATAAACCGGCTTGGGCATAAACGTAGCATGTAAATTGTATTTTTGAGCCACGGTCCTTACGATGAACTTGAAAGTGCTCACATTGTCGGCGGTGGTGAGGGCATCGGCATACTTAAAGTCAATTTCGTGCTGCCCTGCAGCCACCTCATGATGCGAGGCTTCTACTTCGAAACCCATCTGGTTTAAAATATTTACCATTTCCTGACGGGCTTCTTCACCTTTATCGAAAGGCGCCATGTCAAAATAACCGGCGGCATCGTGGGTCTTGTTAGTAGCCTCCCCTTGCTCATCCACTAGAAAAAGGAAAAACTCGGCCTCTGGTCCGGCATACATGGTGTAGCCCATCTTTGCGGCTTTCTCCACGACCCGCTTCAGTGTTTGACGAGGGCATCCCTCAAAAGGACTGCCATCAGGATTCTTTACATCACAGATAATGCGGGCGATTTTGCCTTGCCCCATATCCCAGGGCAAGATTCGAAACGTCTCGTAATCTGGATGCAACAGCATGTCCGATTCCTCAATACGGGCAAATCCATCGATCGAGGAGCCATCGAACAAAATCTCCCCGTCCAGAGCTTTTTCGAACTGGGAACGGGGTACTTCCACATGCTTATTAGCTCCCAAAATGTCTGAAAATTGCAACCGTAAAAACTTTGCCCCTTCCTCATCACAAACCTTCAGAATTTCATCACGGGTCATCAATCCATACTCCTCTTTTGGTTAAATAGCAGTGAAAGCTTTTAAACAAATTGAACAAGCTTTATGTTCATTCTGACAAATGTTTAAATTCAGTTTTCAAATTAAGGAACAAATTCAATCCTTCCGACACTAAAATTAAGCAATTTTGTTAAACTTAAGTAAGCAGCAAATTGAATCCAAACACAAAACGACAATTCAAACGGAAACAACTATTATCTATTCCTTGAGCTACCGGAGGAAGGAAGGTATGGAGGAATCGCTAAGAGCTCCCTGACTTGTTTGCCACATGAGTCCAGGGCCCCTCAACTGAACTTAATGAATCAAATTCCTACCCAGGATGTCCGAACAAAGGAGCGATTTCACGGCACTGGTGCATTTCTTTCCGTCAATCCCGTAGAAACCGGCCGCCGATCCCAGATGGACAGGGACAAAGAACAGAAAAAAAATTCTGCCGGCACGAATTTTCTTGCCTTTTAGGAAAATTCATTGTTTTTTTAGTAACAAGCGTTCCTCGGTAGTAGAAACAGCGCCTGACAAAAATACTGCAAGCCTCCTGGTAACGAGCTTGCAAAGAAAAGAAGTGTACATTAAAACTTGTTGAGATCTCCTGCATATTCCCTCAACTACTCCAATCATACCGAGTTTGGAGGAGAAAATGAAAACGATATCTCTGCTGATTGCTATTATTTTTCTCGTTTTTTGCCTGAGTTGCAGCAAAAACGACACCAATTCTCCGGATGGAGATAACCAGTTGGAGGTTCATCACATTTTCGGACAACTAACAAAAGTAACCCCTGCTGGTTCGTTTCCCTGCGAGCAGGCCAGCGTAATGGTTCAATACGGCATTTCAGATGGCACGCCCCCTGCGGTTACCCTCCACCGGACAACCGGCCAGAACGGAACCTTCGATGTTGACATTCCCACCCGGTACGTCCAAGTTTTCCTCTGCATCACCAGGCCACATTTTACCCGGATCGATACAGTCCTGCTGGTAACCCGGTCCATTAGTTTTCGGGCCGAACTTACTCAGCTGGCTTCCTTTTTTCCCCTCAAGGTAAACAGGGAATTTCAGTATGAAGCCAGTCTCATTATCGGAAACCCTGTATCGGATTATCAGGCCACCCAGGGTACGGAGAGCTGGCGAATTATGAGCGTGGATACGATTGCACAGATGGCCGAATTTCAGGTGAGCTTCAACGGTACTACAAAAAGCTATGACGCCGGTGGGCAATTGATCGATTCAACCACGCTGGTGAATCAGACCAATACCATTCGTCTTACAACCAGCCAGGGACGATTGAAACTGAGCCATTGCAATGGCTGTTCCGATGAGAAAACGATTCTGGGAAGCATTTATTTTCACATTCAAAATGACTGGGAAATTGAGACTGAACATCCCTTCAATGCCGGGGATACGTTACGAGTCAGACGAGACATTCAGGGCCAGCTGTCTCTGGATTATGCCCTGCACCCGAGCCGGGGCCTTCTGAGCATGTTGGGCTTTGCCGATCTGGCGAACAATTCAATCCGCTTTACTTATTCTCAGAAAACCCCTTAGTGTTGCCCGAAAGGTAACAGAAGAGCTTTTTTAGAAGGAGGGCTTCCAACAGGGGGAGGGGTTTCAGGTCGGGGTTGGGTAGCCTTGCTCCCCGGCCCGGTTTTATGCAAGAAGGGGGTTCAATGGTTGAACCCCCTGGGTGGCTGGTCATCTGCTTCGGGCGGACACTCAGCCGTAAACCACTCCGTCAAGAACCCCTTATTTCAGCAACACCATTCGCCGAACTCGGCTAAAATCCGGCGTGTGAAGCTGGTAGATGTAAATGCCGCTGGCCACTGATCGCCCCTGCTCGTCCCGGCCATCCCATTGCACGCGGTAGCGGCCGGCCTGCTGCCGGGCATGGACCAGCAACCGAACCCGCTGGCCCAACGCATTGAAAATGACCAGCTGCACGTCGGTGGCTTCGGGAATGTCGTACACAATGGTGGTAGTCGGGTTAAACGGATTGGGGTAATTGGCCTGCAGGTCGTACTTTCGGGGAATAAACACCTGGGGTTCCTGCACATCGGGAAGGCCGGTTACCGTCCGGACCACAAACGCATACACAGCCGACGGCTCGCTGCTGTTGCCAGCCGTGTTGTGGGCGGTGACCCGCCAGTAGTACACATCCGGCGCGAGGTTGCTGAGCTGAACGCTGGTATCCGCGACGGCGGGGTCGGCAAAAACCAGCGAGTCTGCCGAAAAGAGCGAATCCAGGCTGACCTGGACCCGGTAGCTATCGGCCCCGGGAACGGACTGCCACACCAAGAGAGGACTAGCGGACACGCTATCGCCCATGGCTGGACTCAGCAATTGCGGTGTAGCTAACCTGATGGTGAACTGAAATGTCGCACTGGCCGGACCTGGATTGCCAAAAGTGTCGATGCCCCGCACCCGCCAGTAATAGGTGGTGTTGTGGGCCAGACCGGCCAGATTCAGCTGGCTCTGGCTTACCGTATCGGTATCCACAATGACTGTACCGGTAAAATCCTGGGAAAGATTGACTTCCACCCGATAGCGGACGGCGTTGGCCACCGGACTCCATTGCAGGCTCGGCGCGGTAGAAACCGCCATGGCCAGGTCGGGTGGGGAAACCGGGGTGGGAGCAGCTAACGGAAACAGGCTGGTGTCCACCGTAATAATGCGGGAAAGCTGCGCACCGCCGTCAATGGAGCACTGATAGACCCCGGAGTCCGCAGCCGTCAGCGTACCCAGACTGAGAACCTTGCCTGTGGCCCCGGCGATGGGGGTGCCATTCTTTAGCCACTGGTAGCTGGATCCGTTGATCATGGCATCGATTTTAAAATTGGCGATGGATCCGCCATGGCTCACCCCCACGTGCTGATCGCTCAGGCCATTCAGCGTGGTTTGCACGGCATTCCATGGCCCGGTGGATCCCACATCGCCACTGGCGAAGATGTTCATCGGGGGGCCTGGAGCTGGCGAAATAAAACCGTTGTTCTGAAACGTGCCTAGAAAAAATACCGTCCAGTGGTCACTCGACGTCAGGGTATCCACCACCACCGTGGTACCCTCAAAGACATTGTTATGTGCCACAATGGTGATTTTTCCCTTCAGCTGCGCATCGTGAAAGGTACTGGCGCTGCTGAAGAAGGCCCCGTTGATCCCCCAGATGGCATTGTTGTTGGCCTCCAGGCTGGTTAAGTTGCTCACCGAGGAGTTGTTTTTCAGGTAC
>RFHE01000155.1 GCA_003696445.1 Calditrichota bacterium
AAATGAATGGTAAAAATGAGACTAAACATGAGGCCAGGGATGGCATGGTGCTTAGAAATCTTCATCTTGCAGAAAGATGACACGCCTTTAGCCCTGCCTCATTTTCTCTAAATGAATCTGGATGGTTGGTGGCTTTGTTTTAAACTCGGGGGGGAACGCCGGTGCCTGATTCAATCCGGTCCAGCAAATGGTGGGCACTTGCATCCGGTGCAGGTCCTTGTTCTTTAAAATTTTCACAGAAAAATAAAGAGGTGCGAGAACGTTTCAGAGTTTGGCCGTCGCAGGGATGCAGGGCTTATGAAGGATGAATCGTTAGAAAACGCCAATGGGGTTCAGAAGCGCGCAGCATTATTAGCATTGGAGGACGTGGGACTGGCTTTCTACACCCCCTCCGGCAAACGGTCCGTTTTAAAGAAGGTGAACCTGGTTATTTATTCCAATCAGACAGTAGGCATTGTTGGGAGGGAGGGAAGTGGCAAAACTTGTCTGGCCAGAATTCTTTGTTCTCAAACGCTTGCACCCTCAGCCAGACGATCTGGAAGGGTGCGTTGGTATGGTGAAGAGAAAAAGGCCCATGGGCAAAAGTGTTTTGCCACCCAGGAAAAAGTTGCCATAGGCTTAATCAGCTCGCATTTAAATCACCCTTTGTTCCCTAATTTTTGTGTTGGTACGCAGCTCTGCGAGTTCATTAAATTCCACAGTGGCCTATCCTCCAGAATAGCCCGAAAAAAGACGTTACAATATTTAGCCCTTACCGGAATTTCAGCACCGGAGACGGTGTATCGCCTGAAACCGGTAGAACTCACCCGGTTTCAAGCCTTTCAGGTAAATTTGGCCATGGCTCTTAGTCGTTCTTGCTTGCTCATTGTGGTTGATGAGCCCTGGCGAGACATGGAATTCGTCGAAAAAATTCGGGCAATCAAATTGCTAAAGGCACTGCAGAGTCTCAGAAAATTTTCGCTGGTGTTATTAAGCAGCGACTTAGGCATTCTCGCCGATTCGGTGGATTTCATTTATATCCTAAACCAAGGTGAAATTGTTGAACAGGGTCCTTGGTACACCATCCTTGAACAACCCCACCACCCCGAGACCCGGTGGCTCCTTCGGCAGGCATTAAAACCCCAGGCCCTAACTCCACCGTCTGGTCTGAATGCTCACCAAAGTGCTTCGCACCAAGGATAATTTGAACCATAGTTCGATTTATTATTTTTGCCTAAACTTCTGACCGGCTTTGCCCGTATGTGGTTTTTTGTGTTTCGGCAAGGTAAAGTAATTATTCGGCACCTATTGTGACTTTGGTGGCCGCAGATGTATTTTCCCAAGTTAAAATGGCTACTAAAAGGCATTCCAGGAGCTTATTCGATGAAGCATATTCCCAGCATCTGGTCTTTGCTATTCATGCTTTGGTTGTTTTCCATGGGTTTTTCTGCTCAGCCCATTTTCCCTAAACCCCTCAGTCCCCGCATTGCCAATTATACGATTGATGTGCGGTATTTGCCTGAACTGAAAATGCTGAACGGCAAGGAAGTTTTAATCTGGCACAATACCAGTAAAGAGGCCATCGGGGAGCTGCAGTTCCACCTCTACCTGAATGCGTTCCGAAACAATCGGACCACCTTTATGAAGGAAAGTGGCGGAGTTCATCGTGGATTTAAAATTGATGAGAAAAAAGGCTGGGGGTTTATTGAAATCTGGCGAATGGTCTGGGTTCGCCAGCCGGAAGACGTTTATTCCATCCTAAGCATGGTCACCGAAAAATCGCCGGGGGTTACTGATTTAAGTGATCGGATGGAGTTCATTCAACCTGACGATGGCAATCCGGAAGATAAGACGGTGCTGCGGGTTCAGTTACCGAAACCGCTTGCACCGGGGGATTCTATTGTACTACGCATCGATTTTGTGGCCCGTTTGCCTCAGCCTCCCTTTGCCCGAACCGGCGCCTGGAAAGAGTATGTGTTTGCCGGCCAATGGTTTCCTAAGATCGGCGTTTATACCGCAAAAGGCTGGAACTGCCATCAGTTTCACTACAATTCCGAGTTTTTTGCCGATTTCGGTGTTTACGATGTGTTCATTACCGTGCCTGCCGATTATGTGGTGGGTGCCACCGGGCTGGAGTACGATGTACAGCAAACCCCGGAGGGCCAGGCCCGCCACTATTTCCACGCTGAGGATGTCCACGATTTTGCCTGGACCGCCAGCCCAGAATTTGTAGAGTTCAAAGATCGCACCCAGGATGTGGACATTCGGCTCTTAATGCAACCAGACCACGTGGACCAAGCCGAACGCCACATGCGGGCAGCCAAAGCAGCGGTGGAGCATTTTCAGAACTGGTATGGAGACTATCCCTTTCCCAACCTGACGGTCGTTGATCCACGCCGGGGCGCTCGGGGTTCCGGGGGCATGGAATATCCCACCCTGATTACTGCCGGCACAGCTTACGGCATGCCCCAGGGCCTTCGCTTTGTCGAAGCGGTAATCATTCACGAATTCGGCCACCAGTTCTGGTACCATCTGCTGGCCAGCAACGAGTTTGAGGAAAGCTGGCTGGACGAAGGCATCAATTCCTATACCGAAGCCCAGATTATGCACGACCTGTATGGCCCGGAGGGCGATATGATCGATTTTCTCGGGCTGAAAATTAACGACATTCAGTTTCAGCGCAGTCGCTACATCAGCTTCGCCGATCTGGATCCAGTAGTCCGGCCGGCCTGGCTGTATTACAGCGGTACCAGCTACGGGGTAAATTCTTACTCCCGGCCGGCGGTACTGCTGACCACGCTGCAGAATTACCTGGGCTGGAACACCATGTTAAAGGTCATGCAAACCTACGTTTCCCGTTACCGATTCACCCATCCCACCAGCCAGGACTTTATTAAAGTGGCCAGTGAGGTGAGCGGGCAGGATTTAAGCTGGTTCTTTGACCAGGCCTTGTTTTCTACCCGCACCCTGGATTACAGTGCATCTTACCTGATCAGTAAAAAGGTGAAGAAACCACAGGGTTACGATTTTACATTGTTTGTTAAACAAACGCTTAAAGAAGCAGGTCTGGACACCGGGCGAATTGCCACCTACAAGCAGATTGTTCCTGAGGACTGGTCGGAGGATACCACGCTTTATTACAGTGAGGCACGCATTCGCCGTAAGGGGCAATTCCGCTTTCCGGTGGATGTTCAGCTGGTGTTTTCTAATGGGGACACCTTGCGCGACCACTGGGATGGTCAGGATCCCTGGAAGAAGTACGTCTTCATCCGCCCCGACCGGCTGCTGGAAGTACAGGTGGACCCCGAACAAAAAATTTTGCTCGATCGAAATTGGACCAACAATTCTCTCACGTTACGTCCTTATCCCAGGGGTATCTTGAAACAGACGTTTCGCTTTTTATTTGCAACCCAGTTTTTGTTGGATCAGCCGGAATGGTTGGGCTTAACCCGTCTTTTACTGTTTTCCTTTTAAAAAAGGAGCCTGAAGGTGATGGTAGGTAAAAGTTTTCGTATCGGTTTGAAAACCGGATTGGGCCAGCGCAAGCTGGTGCTGTTGTATTACTTGGCAAGCTTACTTGCCGCTCTTCCTGTTACCTTGGCTTTCAGCCAAGCTATGGGGAGTTTTCTGGGTAGGAGTCTTATCGCCCGGGATCTGGGAGGCCATTTCAATATGGACTTTTTTTTCGAGTACCTGTTTTTCGGAAAAAACGGATTGGCCACCCTGCCGTTCTTGTGGCTCCTGGCTGCTCTGGTTTACTTGCTGGGGCTGTTACTGCTCTCTGGTGGGCTGTTTGCCCAGTTTTACCAGGACCGTCCTTATCAGGCACAGCGCTTCTGGGCGGATGCGTTCCATCACTGGGGGCGCATGGTTCGCCTGGGGTTGCTTTCTGTGCCCGTGCTGTTGCTCCTGCTAGCCATACAGTTCCTGGAAGTGGGCCTGCAGCGATTGATTTTTGGCAAGCAGCCCTACGAATACATTGCCTACTGGGGTCGGGTCGTTCAGATGGTTCTCGCCTACGCTGGGATATGGATTTTTTCTTTAATTTTTGATTTCGCGCGCTGGGATTTGGTGGCCAATCAACAGAACAAGACCCGCTATTCTCTGATGGCCGGCATCCGCTTTGTCTTCAGCCAATTCAGTGCTGCAGGTTCCCTTTATGCCTTGTTCTTGTTAACCTCCGGCCTGCTTACCCTTGTTTACATCCTCATTTCCGGACTGTTAGGTGCCAATGCGGTACCGGCCATTTTTTTGTTAATCCTGATTCAACAGATTTACATGTGGCTACGTGCCGGCTTGCGTGTGGGGTTACTGGCCGGGGAAAGGGAGTTGCTTCGCCAACTTGGGAGTAATTAATGCCGGGATGGATTGTTAAAAAAATGCCAGAGACAAAAAACATCGATGAAACAAGTCCAAGCACACCGCATCGTTTCAGATAGCCCAGCCTGCGCATATTTTGTTCCCCTTGTTCAGCCCAGTAGGTGAAAAAAAGTGGGTTCCGTGGTGGGATTACCTGAATATTTCCAAAGGGACCTGCCTTCACGAGGACTACATTTTTCTAACCGGACAGCACGATCATGCCGCCAACCAGGCAGTCTGGATTGTGAAAAAGAACCAGCCAGAATCGCTTTTTGTTCAGTTTTACAAAGTGGAGCCGGGGCACAAGGTGGGAATTGTTTCCGAAAAGTGAGATCCCATTTCCCAATCGGAAACCACAGTTGCTGTTACTCATGAATACATTGCCTTGAGTAAAAGCGGGGAAGAATTCATCGACCACTTTACTGAAAAGGAATACAGGGCGTTTATTGGGCAGTGGAAACAATGGCTCGACGAATATTTTGCCCGCCTCTGAAAAAAGATTTACCGAGAGAGACCACAACCCGTAACATGTTCCTTTTGCGGACAATGCAAACTGTTGTTTGCCCCTGACCGTGGCTCGCCTTATTTTGTTTGACAGTAGATGAAAGGATTGCCTGTGAGGAGGGTATTATGTCCAGAACGAGTGTACTGCGCGAATTTGTCAGCTACTTGTTTGCCCACAAAAAGTGGTGGCTTTTACCCGTTGTTTTGATTTTGCTGTTGCTTGGCCTGTTTATTGTGCTTGTGGAGGGATCGGCTATCGCCCCGTTTATTTACACCCTGTTCTAATCGGGACTGACTGGAGCAGTATCCTGGTTTAGTCGGTATCCTGTTCATTTTGCTGAGCGTCTTGCCATTCTTGCTTGATTAACCAGGGTAGATCTGCAAACAGCGATTTTTGTGGATAGTTTAATAAGAGTGAGAGCCCACCAACGGCAAAATAAATGTGGAGATTGCGGCTCCAATGGGTGGCCCAGTAAAATACAATGCCTACGGCAATGATCAGGGCTGCCAGTATCCACACGCGAAGCAGTTGTGCCTGCAGCACAGTAAAAACCTGGCGAAGAAGCTCTGTTTCTTGGGCCGCTGAGCGGCTTGCCAGCAGTTCAGCGGCTTGATGGCGAATGAACAGGGTGGAAAAATACCGCCGCTTAATATGAAAAATAAGCAAAGCCAGGAAAACAACAATCACCAGGCTCACCGTGTCCAGATTGTGAAGCAGGCTTGGTGGCCAGAGAATCTCCGGGCGAACCCGCAGGGCATGATAGGCACTGGCGGCGTAAGCAAGGGTGGAAGATAGGAAAATGAGTTGCCATTTCAGGCGAATGGGGCCTAGCAAATTCCGCAAATTTTGCTCCAAAGCCCTGGTCGAGTTTTTCATCCGGGACATAGCTTCCCCAGTTTAGTTGATTTTTCCTGGACAATTTAAACCAGCCGGTTTCTTTGCCAAACAATAAAAGCGGCAAGCCACCTCCCTGGTTTGTCCCGATTGAAATGGTACCCCATGGCATAGGTGGATAAAAGTTCACTACGACCAGTCAAAAAGGATTTGATTTTATCAGTACCGCAACCTAATTTTTCCCAACCCAAAGCGAATTGGAGCATCTATGAAAGTTTTGCTGACACTGATTAAGATTTTGTTGATTGTGCTCATCCTATTTGTTTTGACTCAGAATGCGGGTCAGTTCGTGGACATTAAACTGCTTACCTATCAGTTTAATCAGGTAAACCTTTACGTTGTAATTATTGTAAGTTTTACAATCGGTGCCATTCTTGGGGTTTTATTTATGGCCATGTCGTACCTTCAAAGCCGCAGTGAAGTTCGTGCCTTAAAGAAGGCCAATCGCCAACTGACTCGGGAACTGGAAAGCTTGCGCAACGTGTCCATCGAAGAAATTCCTGAAGAGGATTTACCACCGGCTGTTTCTGAAGGAAGGCCAACAAAATGAATAGCACCGCATCCTGGATAAGTTCGCCAGAAGTTTTACTATTGGCTGTGTTGCTGCTGGCTGTGGGCGTGGTGGTTTGGTTGTCCTTGCGTGGGCGGGGGAAAAAACCGGGAGAGGACGCTTACACCGAGGCTTTGGAGGCGTTGGTTGACGGCAATCTTCGCTTGGCTGTACAAAAGCTGAAAGAGGCTGTTCGAGAGAATAGCAGCAACATCAAGGCATACCTTATACTGGGCAATGTGCTCCGCGAGCGAGGGATGCATGGCCATGCCTTAAGGATTCACCGAGAACTGACCTTGAGGGAAAGTTTAACGCCCCAGCAACGGGCGGAGGTACAGCGGGCCCTGATGTACGATTACGCCGCCGCCGGCGATATCGAACGCGCCATTCAATCTGGTCATCGTTTTCTGGAAGAGACCAAATCGGTGGGTCGTGACGATCTCCTCTTCTTGCTTTCTCTGTACGAAAAAAAGGAAAACTGGTCCGGGGCGCTGGAACTAAGCAAAAAATACAGCAAAGTCCTTGGTCCAGCGTTTCGAAAACGGCAGGCCCTGTATCTTGTCTTTCAGGGGAATCAATTGGTTGCCCAGGGCCACGACAAAGAAGGTCGGGTGAAATTTAAGGAAGCCCTTAAGCTCGATCCCGATTGTGTTGCAGCCACCTACTATCTGGGTAAGTCTTACCTGGAAGCCGATCGGCTCGAGGAGGCGGCCCAGGTCTGGCGCCAATTGTGCGAGAAGCATCCGGAAAAAGCCTATCTGGTTTTTGCCGAGCTGGAAAAAGTCTGGTACGAGTTGGGGCGCTTCAACGATGCCGAACAGCTCTACACCCGTTTAATGCAGCAAAACGCGGGTAAGGACAGGGCAGCGCTGGCCCTGGCCAGAATTTACTCTAAAAAGGGAGAATACGACAGCGCCCTGGAAATTTTGGAACAGGCGCAAAACGGCGCCCCCACGCCGGAAACGATGGCCTTGCGCCTCCAGGTGTTGTGGAACAAGAATCAATACAAACAAGCTGCCAGCCAGGCCATGGAATTTTTTGAAAAGCAGGCCATGCAGGCGCAGAAAAATTTCGTGTGTCAAAAATGCGGATTCGTTACCACAGAACCGGCATGGCGATGTCCTCAGTGCGGCGCCATCGATTCGTTTGCTCTGTAGTTCTGGCTGTCTGCTGCTGGTTTGCCGGGGCCCAGGCTCAGAACCGGAGCCAGCTGTTCGAGCAGTTTCAGAACCATCAAGTGGAAGCCCTGTTGCAAAGCTACCGTCACCGGGCCATCACGATGCCGGACTGGCGGCAGTTTTTGGCCCTAATTCAGCAGAGCAATGCCGATTCAGCGGTGGCCGGCTATTTTCGCCTGTTTAATCGCACCCACGACCAGCAACTGCAGCACCTGATTCGCCAACGCATCGCCCAGTTTTATTCCATTCAGGGCTTCTACGAAACCGCTCGCCGGGTAGAAACCGACCCCGTGTTTTTCCGCAAACTCCAGGGGATTAAAAAACAGCAGCAAATTCATTACGGGGTTCAGTTGGCCGCCTTCTCCCGCAGAGAAAACGCCCTGCGTAAAAAGCAGGCCCTTTCCGCCAGTGGGCTTGCAACCCGGGTCATTGCGAAGCAGAAAAATGGGCAGGCACTGTTTGTCTTGATTCATGGGGATTTCGAAAGCAAGGAGGCCGCTACCCGCGCGATGAAAACCATTAGAAAAAAGTTTAACCTTAAAGGGTACGTGGTGGAATATTAACATTGAGGCACTGGTATGGATATTGATATTCTCAAAACAATCCCCCTGTTCTCCGAACTGAGCGATAAAGATCTGGAAAAAGTGCTCCAGCTGGTAAGTAAGCAGCGCTACCACAAGGACAATTTGATCTTGATCGAAGAAGAGGTTGGATCGACCATGTTCGTCATTCTTTCCGGTCGCGTGAAGATTTCCCGAATCAGCGACGATGGACGGGAGGTGATTCTGTCCATTTTGAGCGAGGGGGATTTTTTTGGGGAAATGTCCCTGTTGGATGGACAGACCCGCTCGGCAAACGTGACCGCTATCGAGGATTCGGAGTTAATGGTTATCCGGCGGGAGGATTTTCTGCAACTTTTGCACGATTTTCCCCAAATTGCCATCAATTTGTTGAAAGAATTGGCCCAGCGGATTCGCAAAAGCGACGAGCATATTAAGTCCCTTTCCCTTCAGGATGCCACTGGACGAGTGGCCAGTACCCTGCTTCGAATTGCTGAGGATTCCGGTGTATTTCGCAAAGGGCAGGTGGAAATCAGTGAGTTGCCCCTGCAGCAGGATCTGGCCAATATGGCCGGAACCAGCCGGGAAACCATCTCCCGGGTCATCAAGTCGCTCATGCTGCAGGGATATCTGAAAAAGGAGAAGGGGAAGATCATCATCCTGGATTACGAAAAATTCAAGTCCATTTTTTCCCGTTAGCTCCAAAGGTGAACAAACCTGGCCAAATTCTCCTCCTGGGGAAGGACTCGACAGCGCTCGAATCCATTAAACAGGACCTCAGCGAACTGGGGTGCCAGGTAGAAACACGCCTGTTCAGCGCAATTGCCGATGTCGCCCAATCCAATTACCATGCAGAGTTGATTATCGTTGACACCGTACCGTTAACCGAAGGAGAATTTAATGCTCTGTTTTTGCTGGCAGGGAAGTTTCAGGTCCAGGGCGTACCATTGTTAGGGCTGGTTGCCGCCCATCCGCCCCGCTTGCGCTACCGCCTGGTGGACATGGGATTTACCGATTACCTGCCGGTGCCTTACGATAAGCTGGATTTGCAGATGCGGGCAAAAATTTTACTTGGCCTGCCTCGGGAGGAAAATCCAGCCAATCCAGACCGGGGACCGGGCAATCTGGAGTACCTTCAGTTGGGGTTGGTGGAATTGCTCATTGAGCCATTGACTGCCGGAGTGGGAAGAAGCGCCTGGACTTTTCCTCGGAATTTTCTCGAACATGTTTCCCGGCTGCTGCCCGCGGAAATGCTGCTGCTTTTCCAGATGGAACACCCACAACGCTTGCTGTTGCAGGCCATGCACCCTTCTCATTCTCTGGAAGGGAACTGGCAGGTGCCTGTGAGTGGTGCGGTTTTGCCGAAGGTCCTCCAGCAGCTCGGGGTCAGCCAAATCTCCGTGGCCGACAAAACAGATCCTTTCATCGTGGATTTGATCGCCTTGTTTAATCTGCACATTGCCAGTTTACTGTTTTTGCCCATACGTGTGGGGCCGCAGGTGCGAGCCTTATTGGTAGCGTGCCTGGGCGACCAAAAAGAGTTAGAGGAAACGCAAAAAATACTGCTGGAGCGCCTTGGCACCGTTTACGCCATGGGCGAATTGATTTTGGAGGCAGGGCATAAACCAAGTCCAGCAGCAGGTAAGAGAGAACAAACCACTCTGGAAGCGGCTTTTCAGAGCCTTTTTGGGGCGCTGCCGCTGGGTGCGTTGGTTGTGGACCATCAGTACCGAATTCTTTACACCAATCCAGCAGCTCAGGCTATTCTGGTGCCGTCGTACCGGCACTTAATCGGCCTGTCGCTGGAGGAACTGTTCCCCCAATCCGCCTTTCGGCAAATTGACAACAGGTGGAAAGCTCCGGAGGCCGATCCAGCGACCATAGTTCTGGAATACCGGGGCTCGCAGGGCGAACTCCTTGCCCTGGAGGCCACTTTTTCTCCCCTTCGGCTCCAAAACGGGTCCCGGGTTGGCTGGCTTATTTTGCTGCGGGATGTGACGGCGCAGCGGGCCCTGGAACTGGAAAAGCAGCGCAGCGAACGGTTGGCCTCCATGGGGGTCATGATCTCCGGAATCGCTCACGAAATCCGAAATCCGCTGGCCGGCATTAAAGCCATTGCGCAAGCCTTTCAGGACGAGCTAAGCCCGGAAAATTACCTGCATGAGTATGTGCGGCGGATTGTTCGCCAGGTTGATCGTTTAGACGAAATGTTGCGCTCCCTGTTCTCCTATGCCCGCCCGCCTAAGCCTGAACCCCGCCCCTGTCATCTGGATCAGGTGCTTCGCGACGCACTGGATGCCCTGCGCGAAAAAATGAAGCAGGGCAAAATTCGCGTTGTGGAACGGGTGGAAGCCAACCTGCCCCAGGCCTATGTCGATCCCTCACAGTTGCATCAGGTGCTCATGAATGTGCTGCTTAACAGCATTCAGGCCATCCAGGAGGGTGGGGAAATTTCCATTCAAATGCAGCCGGCATCGGCGGACCTGTTTCGTTTTCAACGAAAACCTTTTTTTAAAGCAATTACCCAGCGCCCTTTTGTGGAAATCGTGGTTCGAGATAATGGATGTGGTATCAATTCCGAGCAAATAGAGCAGGTGTTCGATCCGTTCTTTACCACCAAAACCTTTGGTACTGGTCTGGGGCTCTCCATCGTTTACCAGTTGGTGAAGGCCAATCAGGGATTTGTTTATCTGGAAAGCAGCGAGGGCAAGGGTACCAGCTGCTACTTACTGCTCCCCGCTTGGATGCCCGAAGCCCAGCCCAAAGAGGCCAGTGAATCATGATCCGCCTTGGCTTGACCAATCAGCTGATTCATTTGCCGCTTACCGCAGGTTTAACCAGCGGGCAGATCCCCCATTCATTTAAGATCGTTCATCAAAACCCGCGTAAGAACTGCCAGGATTTACTGAGCGGACGTCTGGATGTGGCGCTTCTCTCCCCCCTGGAATACATGCGACACAGCGGTCAACTGGAAATTTTTCACCAGTGGTCCGTTTTCAGCAAGGGAGCCAGTGCTTACGCCCTACTGTTTTTTCAGGAAAACCTGGAGCAAATTAGCCGGGTGGTTATGGAAGTGGATGACTCATTTTATAGCCACTTTGCTCGCATTGCGCTGCAGGAAATTTACCAATTAACGCCGGAATGGCAGGTGACCAGTTTGGAGCAGGATCTGGAGATTGAACTTGGGTTGCACGAAACCATTTTCCTGGAACAGGAACGGGCCTTACGCGAGGCAGTCCTTCGAGAAAATTGCCTGGATTTGATTCAGGAATGGTGCGAGCAAATGGACGCCACTTTGACCCATCTGGTTTTTTGCAAGCTGAGGGACCATAGGATAGCCTTGGATCTAACACCGCTGCAACTCTCATTGAATTATGGGCTCAGGAATTTGATGAAGCTGGTGCAAAAGGCCACTGGAGGAGGGGAAATTCCCTGGCACTTTTTATTCGACTTACTTCAACAGAACTATGCCTTTACCCCCACCGCCGAAGAGTGGGATGACCTGAATGAATTAATGCGCTATTTTTACTATTTGGGTAGGGTGGAGCATATTTCAGACCTCCATCTGATTTAAAACCCGGGGTTCGGCTGGGTACGTTATTTTTTTCCGGCAACAAAGCCTTGTAATCCGTAGGGAAATGATTAAATTATCGCCCTGGCTGCAAAACCCTGTGCGATCCTTTGCTGTTAATCCAGAAACGCTTACTTCACCATTTGACCGGGCTCAACCAGACCAGCACTTGAAGTTTTTTAAATTGAGCCGCATGTTTTTGTCGGCCGGGATGGGTGTAAAAATGGCCGCGGTAAACTGAAAGAGGACTGGGTGTTGGATAAAAAACAACTCTACGGTAACGAAATTTCCCTGCTGGCGTCGGAGGAACATCAGGAATATGTTCGCTTAAACCTGGAGAAGATTCGGGCACGCCGGCAGCGTTTCGGTGTCCCCGTGGTGGCCCTTGCCGGGGCAGAGGGTAAAACCTCCACCAAACGTATGCTCTATGCCATACTTTCCCGCTGTGGAACGGTTCTGGAAACCCCTCTGGACTGCGACAATGCCATCGATATTTGTAATACCCTGCTACAATTGAAAGAAAGCCACGATTTTGTCCTTTTAGAATTAGGCATGATCAATGCCCGTCAATTTGAGTTGGCCGTGCGGGTGGCCCAGCCGACCATCGGGTTGATTACCAATGTTGGGGAAACCCACTCGCCGCAGGTGGGGGATAAATTCGAAGTCGCCAAAACCCAGTTGGAATTAATCCGGCGCTTACCACCCAGCGGAAGTGCCGTCCTGAATATGGATGACGAGTTGGTGAATGATATGGCCAGTTTCGCCCCTACGCCTAACATCATTAAATTTGGGCTGAATCGGTCGGCCCAGTTCTACGCCAGTGACATTGAATACCTGGGGCCGGCAGGCACTCGATTTTTACTGAATGGGGAATTCCCCCTGCACCTTCCGGTGTACTGTTCGGCATCGGTTTATAATGCGCTGGCCGCAATCGCTGTTGCCCGTGCGCTGGGGGTGGATTTATCTACCATTGCCGCCGCACTACAAAACGATTACGCCATTCTTGAAGGGAGGGGTAACCTCCTGGTTCATCAGGGCATGTACATTTTTAACTATACTTACGATGCCACGGTCAATTCCGTGCCCCGGGCCTGCGAGGCGCTGGTTCAGTTGCGCCAGCACTGCAAGCAACTCACCCTGGTTCTCGGAGAAATGCGGGATGCCCAAGGCGACGGAAGGGTGGCACATTTAAACCTGGGATTTTACCTCTCTGCACTTCCCATCGATACGGTTATTACCGTAGGGCCTAAGGCCGCTTATGTGGCCGAGGGAATCCGGCGGATTAATCACACGCGCAAAAAAATGGTTTCCTTTCCGAATCTTTCTGCACTTCAAGAACGGATCGTCGAGTTCCTGAAACCCGAATCGGCCTTGCTGATCACCGGTTCAAAGGAACAGAATTTGGCTCCCCTGATTCCTCTTATTTGCCAGCAAACGGTTCGGCTGTAGAACTTGTTTTTCCAGTCCCTTCCCCGATTCCCATTTATTCCTTATCTTTTAGCCGCTTGTTGACCCGAATCAAAGACCACCAGCGGTACGGTTCCGGGTTTCGAAAAAACGGTAGCCGTCCCTGGCAACGTGGCTCTGGTTTTATGCTCAGATTTAAAGTGCATCTGGAAACTCCGCATAAGCGCTCGATCCGCAAAGCAGTGGAGGCTTTGCAGAACGGCCAGCTGATTATTTACCCCACCGATACTGTATATGGAATCGGCTGCAGCCTGTACGAGAAAAAAGCCATTGAGCGGCTTTACCAAATTAAAGGCAAAAGCAAGCACGAACCGATGAGCATTATTTGCAATTCTATTCGTCAGGCCAGCCGTTACGCGCGGATTTCTACCGCTGCTTTCCGTTTGTTAAAGCGCTGTTTTCCCGGTCCTTACACCATTATTTTGGAAGCCAGCCAGGAAATCCCCCGGCTTTTGTTGACCAGCCGGAAAGAGGTTGGCATCCGAATTCCAGACAGTCCTGTTTGTCAGGAGTTAATTGACCAGTTTGGGCCCCCCGTGGTCAACAGCTCAGTAAACCAGCGACCCGATGAATTGCTGAACGAACCGGATGATATTGCCGCCCGCTACGGAAAAGTGGTCGATGTGATGTTGGATGCCGGACCTTTGCCTGACGCACGGGAATCCACCGTGCTGAAGATTATTGACGATGAGGTGGAAATAATTCGGGAGGGGAAAGGGGACTTGCAACGCCTGTATTTGTAACTGTACTGGCATGGGGCCGGCTCTGAGCCGCCAATGTCCAGCCGTTGCAAAGGATTTTGCATGCCCCCAGTGCCTTTCGAACAGGACAATGGGGTCGATGAACCTTTCATATTATAGGAGGAAAAGAGCATGGAAAGCATTTTTACCGAAAACGCTCCCAAACCGGTCGGGCCTTACAGCCAGGCGGTTCGTGCAGGTAATTTTGTTTTTACTGCCGGGCAAATTGCCCTGGATCCTCAAACCAATCAGTTGATTGAAGGGGGGATTCGCGAACAGACCCGTCAGGTGTTAGAGAATCTTCGCCAAGTTCTGGAAGCAGCTGGCAGCAGCTTGAACAGGGTGGTAAAAACCACAGTGTTCTTGAAAAACATGGACGATTTTGCGGCCATGAACGAGGTTTACGGGCAATTTTTTTCTGGTCATGCACCGGCCCGTTCCGCGGTGGAAGTGGCACGCCTGCCAAAGGACGTCCTTATAGAGGTGGAATGTGTGGCCCTGGTGGGAGAAGAAAGTGCATAGGGGCCATTGTCGCGCGGGGCAGAACAACCATGCCGGGCCCGGGTTGCTATGGTGAAACCCTATTTGCTGATCGCCAATCCAGTAGCCGGGCGGGGTCGAGCCCGGAAATTGATAGACCCGCTTAGACGCGAGGTGACCGCCCGACTTGGAGAGGGCGAGGTTGTGTTGACCCAATTTCGTGGCCATGCCTGTCAGCTGGCCCGGCAAGCCAAACACAGTGGGCGGCTGGTGATTGCTGCCGGCGGGGATGGCACCATCCACGAAGTGGTGAATGGGCTGGTTGGGGGCAATTGCCGGCTGGCCATTATTCCCATCGGTTCCGGCAACGATTTTGTGAAAATGCTCAACCTCCCGCTTCGATATCAGGAGGCGGTAAAAATAATCCAGGCTCACCGTACCTGCCGGGTGGATGTGGGACGGGTAAACAATCTGTTTTTTCCCAACGGCCTAGGCGTAGGTTTCGATGCCATGGTGGTGAAACAGGTAGAACGCATCCGCTGGCTGAAAGGATTTCCCCTGTACCTGCTTGGGGTTTTACGCACGCTGGTCAGTTACCGGAACCGGCGCATACGGTTGATCTGGGAAGACGGCAGGCAGGAAGAACGGTGCATTTTTCTGCTGGCCGTGGGCAATGGACGAGCTATGGGCGGTGGCTTTTATTTAACCCCGAAAGCATCGCTCAGCGATGGGTTGTTGGATGTGTGCGTGATTCGTTCCTTGAGCAGGCGGGAAGCCCTGATTAATTTGCCACGGGCCCTTAATGGTAGCCTGGCCGAATTGCCCCAGGTAAGCATGGCGCAAGTTCGCCGGTTAAGAATTTGTTCTGAACAGGGGGTGCCAGTTCACGCAGATGGTGAACTGGTGGGACTCTCCCTGCAGGAATTAGACATTGAAGTGTTGCCCGCTGCCCTGGAGGTTGTACACAACCTTCACGGGCAGGAAAAGGCCTGACACCTTGTTGAAGCTCAATAAGGCCCGGAAAATTTTGCTATGGGGATGTGCATTCAAACAAACTGGAATGGGTCTCTTATTCCAGACCCATCCAGCAGCGGATTGCCTTTGGTCCGGTTTCAGAATGGGGTTGCGGTGGCCGATAGGACTGCGGAAACCCCCGCAAGCGGAAGGACAAACCTGCTCTACCATGCAGGATTGGTTTGGCTGTTGTGGGCTATTCTGGCGGCGCTGCATGCGCAACCGGTGCAGTTCTCCCGTGCCATGCTCAGCACTCCACAGGCCCAACTGGATAGCAGTCGGCTTTTTTCCGATGAGCCTTTACATTCGCCCTGGGGAGCATTGCTGCGATCGGCGGTTCTTCCCGGCTGGGGCCAGGTGTACAACCGGCAGTATTGGAAGGCGGCCGGGGTGGTTGTTGTGCACGCTGTGCTGCTGGAACGCGCCCTCCACTTCAACCGGCTTTACCAGCAACGCAAGGACCGTTCCTTGAGGCGAACCCGCAATACGTTTTACTGGTTGCTGGGAGCCGCCTACCTCCTGAATCTCCTGGATGCCTTTGTGGACGCGTATCTATTTGGTTTCGATCAGGTAATGGACAATGGGGCAATGGCTACCGGGGTAGGTAAGGGTGCAATCATCCGGGCTGGAGTTGAAATTCCCCTTTCCAAACCCGAACGGGGCCACTAATATTGATTTTTGTTAAGACGAGCTTGCTGGAGTGGAGGACATATTTGGTGGCAAGCTTTCCGGCAAAAGTAAAGAAAATTAAAACAAGCTGGCTCAGTTTCAGTTCGGCTTGGGCAAGTGCTTGACTAAAAACAAGACGGACATGAATCGTAACGACGGGCTGTACGGTTTTGGCCATGGTGGTTAAGCGTCCACGGGGGGATTTAGAGAGTACCTGTTCGGCAGCAACCGAACCGATAATGGCAGCGGAAGTGTCTCCCCGAGTCGGTTTGCTGGCAGCACTGGATTACCTGTTTGTTGCCAGACCGGTACTCTGGTTCCCTGGCTGGGCCACCTTGCTGGCAGGTTTTTTGGTTGCAACTGCTCAGGATCGATTGTGGCCCTTTACCGCCCTCCTGCAGCCGGCCGTGCAGGCACACGCCTCCTTACTGTGGCTGGCCCTTGTAATGTTTACCGCAGCCATGGCCGGTTGTTTTATTTTGAACCAGCTGGAAGATGTTGAATCGGATCGAGCTAATGGAAAGTTGTTTCTCATCGGTTACGGCTTTGTCAGCCGGAGGGCCGGTTGGGCGGAAGCGCTCATTGCACTGGCTGTGGCTTTGGGACTGGGTTGGGGGTTCTCCTGGTCGATTTTTCTGCTCTGCCTTGGTTTTGTGATGGTTACCGGTTACTTGTACAACTTTTCGCCCTTTCGGTTTAAAAATAGGCCCTTGTGGGGCCTGTGGGCGAACATGGCCATGGGTTGGTTTGCCTTTGCCCTGGGCTGGGCGGTTGCCCGGCCTGTAAATTCTGTGCTCCTGGTTCAATCCCTGCCTTTTGTAGCCTTCAACACAGCACTGTATTTGCTAACCACCCTCCCAGACATGAAAGGGGATTCTGCACAGCAAAAAATTACCTTCCCTTTGCGGTTTGGTTTGCCCGCCACATTGTGGACTGGCCTGGCTTTGCTGGGGCTTGGACTGGCTTTTGCATTGTTGCTGGGCTCGCCGATGATGCTGCTCAGTAACGGAATTATTCTTCCTGCCTGGGCATTCCTCATATACCGTTTTCGGCTCTCCACCGCTATCGTCGTTCTGAAAAGCGGTATTTTGCTATTGATGATCCTGGTGGCGGTAAAGGTACCTTTGTTCGCCCCGCTTGCGCTGGGGGTGGCTGCTTTGAGCCGATTTTATTACAAAAACCGCTTTCAGCTTACCTATCCCACCCTATCCGGTTCATAACCGCTTTAGAGGCGACTTGGTGGCCAAAGGAACACCCCTTGCGCCGGCAAACCATGTTTATCCGCTCCATGAAATATGGTTGGAAATTTTAAAACCCGGCTAAAACTTGAGCCGGACTGGACGATTGTAAAAAGTTTCGGGGGATTTGTTTCCCACGTTTCGCTAAGCAAGCGCCACCTTTGGCAGTTGCCGGATATTTTTTTCAGGCCCACGATGCCTCTTCAATTTTTCCAGGGCTCTCAAACAGGATAAATGATGCAACACGCGCTGGCACACTTGCTCCTCTTTCTGGCTTGTTTCCTATTTTTCCTAAAACTTTTGTTGGCCTTCTGTCGAAGGATTCGTTTACCAGATTTTTTGAGCTATCTGAGTGTGGGTGTGCTAACCGGCCTGGTAATGGAGATAGGTTCAGGCCTTGGGCAAGGACGCTGGTTTGCTTCAACTCCCTCGTTTGCGGTCAATCTTTTGTTGACTGTTTGCAGCGCCGTTTTTTTCTTCTGGTTGGCGGCCAATTTCCGCGTGGCTTTTTCCAGAGGCCTACCGGCCGGTACGGGTAGGAAGGCATTGTTGGTCGGCCTGGTTACTTTTCTAGTCTTGTCCGCCGGTGGATTGCTGGTTTTCATTGGACCGGAATTGTTGATGGCTCCGGTTCTAGGAACTATTTTCATGACTCTCAATGTGGGGCCTCTGATTGCGGCCAAAATAAAGCAACCGGGGAGGCAGCAAACCCGGATTGTGGAAAGCTACGCGGTGAGTCTTTTACTGGATATGGCTGCTCTGGGGGGCTTTGCCCTGGCGCATACTGCCTATCTGGTGTCCGAAATTCTACTTTTCGGGGGCCTGAAAACGGTTCACTGGGTGGCGCTGGCCGGAAGCGTGGCTGTGTATAGCCTGCTTACCCTTCTCTGGCCTCGCATTGGCAGCCGTCTTCCGGGCCTTTATGGTCTAATCCTCCTGCTTTTGGCTGGCGGGCTGATGCTGACTCTGCCGGTTTCCCTTACGGCAGTGGCGGTACTCCTGGGATTGCTCTGGCCGGCGGTACAGAAGCGGCTACCCCTCTGGCTACAGGCTCCGCACTGGAAGCGGATCCCCGAGCTGATTGCTGCCCTAGCCTTCGCCGGTGTTGGCTTCTGGCTGGTGGAGTACTGGGCGGTTAACCGCCGGCTCTGGCTCTACCTGGGCTACCTGATCCTTACCCTTTTAATCGTAACCCTGATTCTTGCCACCATACAACACGGGAAACAAAAGGAGGCCGTGCCCATTCTGGCTTTATTGTTTTCTCGGGGCGAAGTCTCCCTGCTGTTGCTGGCCCAGGCCGTTCTGGCCCACCTGATTACGCCCACCCTGTTTGTGGCCGCCGTACTGGTGGTCGTATTCTCCACCCTTCTAAATCAGTTGCTCTATGCGAATCCTCAAAAATCCATTTTAGACAAGCGGATGAGGCAACGCTGAACATACCGATCCAAAGTGTCCCTCTCCCTTCTCTTTCTGGCAGGGCTGTGGAAAGAAGCAGAATTTCTCTACTGGAACCAGTGAGGTTTGTTTGTTATTATATTTGAACCGAAAATAAAGACGAAAAATGTGTACCCAGAATTTGAAGAGAAGGAACCCTTATGGCTAGATTTTTAGAGAAATTTAAGCAAGGGTTACAAAAAACCCGCACGCAGGTATTCGACCGGTTGCAACACACCATAAAAGCCAAGCGCAAAATCGATGATGAATTGCTGGATGAGCTGGAAGAGATTCTGATTTCCGGCGATGTGGGAGTGGATACCGCTCTGGCACTCATCGAGCGAGTAAAAAAGCGTGTTAAGAAGGAAAAATATATGGATACGGAGGATTTGCTTCGGATTTTAAAATCGGAGTTTGCCTCTCTGTTTCCGCGCCCGTCAGAGGCTCGGGCAACGTCCAACAGCAAACCATTTGTTATTCTGGTGGTGGGAGTGAATGGCACAGGGAAAACCACATCCATCGCTCGGCTGGCCCATCTGTACAAAAAGCAGGGAAAGCAGGTGTTGCTGGCGGCGGCGGATACATTTCGGGCTGCCGCCATCGAGCAGCTTCAGGTTTGGGCCGATCGATTGGGTGTGGAATGTATTAAGCATAAAAGCGGTTCCGATCCGTCGGCGGTGGTTTTCGATGCTCTACAGGCTGCCCGGGCCCGTGGAACGGATGTGGTCATCATCGACACGGCGGGCCGGCTCCACACCAAAGTCAATCTAATGGAAGAACTGAAAAAGATTCGTCGCGTGATTCAAAAAGTCATTCCCGATGCTCCTCACCAGGTTTTGTTGGTTCTGGATGCCACCATCGGGCAGAATTCCATTAGCCAGGCGCGCCAGTTTTTGGAGGCCGTGGGCGTGAACGGGATTGTCCTCACTAAACTGGATGGCACCGCCAAAGGCGGGGCTGTCCTGGGCATAGCCCACCAATTGAAGGTGCCGGTGCTGTACGTTGGTCTGGGTGAAGGCCTGGAAGATTTTGCTGAATTTGATCCGGAGTCTTTTGTAGAAGGTTTGTTTGCCGACTCATCGTTGCACGAAAATCGTGTGAATGCCTCATGAAGTCCGCAAAGGGCAAATCACGCCGGGAAGATCCACTACGGGTACACATTACTACCCTGGGGTGCTCTAAAAATACCTATGATTCGGAGATTCTGGCCGGACAGTTGCAGTACAGCGGAGCGCTACTGGTTGAACAACCCCAGGAGGCCGATGCGATCATTATTAATACCTGCGGGTTTATTACCCCTGCCAAGCAGGAGTCCATCGATGCCATTCTGGAAGCCGAGCAGCTCAAACAGCGCGCGCAGAATAAGAAGGTCATTGTTTGCGGGTGCCTGGCCCAACGTTACAAAGAGGCTCTGGAAACGGAAATTCCCGGTGTGGACGCCACGTTCGGCACCGAAGCCTTTGAGGACGTATTGCATTTTCTGGGCTTGGGCCAGGGATACAATCCCGAGTTTCTTTACCAGCATCGCACACTCAGCACGCCTTCCCATTACGCCTATTTAAAAATTTCGGAAGGATGCAATCACACCTGTGCTTTCTGCGCCATTCCCATCATACGCGGCCGGCACCGGAGCAGGCCGTTGAGTCGATTGGTGGATGAAGCCCGCCGACTGGCCGATCAGGGTGTTCGGGAACTGATTCTTATTGCCCAGGATACCACCTTTTACGGAGTGGATCTATACGGCTCCCAGAAACTGGTAGAGCTTCTCCAGCAGTTGGAAAGCATTGCGGGCTTACGCTGGATTCGTCTTCATTATTTGTATCCGACTACGGTGGAAGATCGGCTGATTTATTACATAGCCGAGAGCGAGAAGGTGGTTCCCTATCTGGATATGCCTGTTCAACACGCCAGCGACAGAATGCTGCAGATCATGAAGCGGGGAGGGAGCGCAAAGCGTTTGCGGCAAATTCTGGAGCTGGCGCGGAAGGTTATTCCCGATGTTGCCCTCCGAACCTCTGTGATTGTGGGGCATCCCGGAGAGCGGGAGGAGGATTTTCAACTGCTGGTTCAGTTTGTTAAAGAGATGGCGTTCGACCGGTTGGGAGTGTTCATTTACTCCCATGAAGAAGGCACGGCGGCTTACCAATTGCAAGACCTTCCGCAGGAGCTAAAGCAGGAACGCTTTCAACAAATAATGGCACTTCAACAGAAGATTTCCCTCCACAAAAATGAGGAAAAAATCGGCCGGAGCCTGGAAGTTCTGATTGATGAGGTGGATGCGGAAAACGCGTTGGCCGTTGGTAGAACCGCCTCCGATTCCCCCGAAATTGACAATGAAGTGATTATTCACTTGGCCGGACACACCACAATTCCAGGCCAATTTTGTAAAGTGAACATTTTTGACGCTTCGGAATACGAATTATATGGAAAGTTGATTTAACTTTTCGGGGGTGATAAGCAATGAAAGCGGTTGCGCCCATCCTTTTGGTGCTTGCTTTGCTGGCAAGCCTGCCTGCACAGTATCTGGCCACACCGGAGTTAAGCGGGGTTGGTTTGCCTTATTTTAATGCAGAAGTATTTCCCACTTTCAGCGAAGATGGTCAAGAGCGGGTGGTCAGGATGTACGTTCAGATGATCAACGACGACATCACTTTTCTCCAGCGCGATTCTATTTACCAGGGAGAGGTGCAAATTGACGTGTTCCTGACCAGCAGCGACAAAAAATTTACCTTCAATCGTTCGGTGACTCGGAAAGTGGAGGCCACAAAATTTGCCCAGACCAACTCCAGGGAAATTTCCAACGTGTTCCTTACCGAAATCCCCGTGCAGCCTGGTGAGTACCAGGCCGTTGTTACCGTCACCGACAAGAATTCCGGCAAACAGGTCAATCGGAAAATCATCTTCAATGTTCCGGATTTCAGCGACTATCCTTTTATGATCAGCGATATTCTGGTATTTACCGATTATGAGACCGACTCCCTGGGACGGATTGTCTCCTTTCAGCCCAACTTAACCGGAAATTTCGATCGGCAAAGTCCCTATGTGTTTCTTTACTTTAATACTTTCAGTAAGGACACCACGGACAGCTTAATCATCGGCTATGTAGTCCGCGATCCCAATGGAATGATCGGCATTCGCAATCAGTATCAGGTGTCGCCCAAAGGAGGGGTGTTCAGAAAACATTTTATCCGGTTGCCCAGAGATCAGTTTGACAAGAGCAATTATGCCGTGGAGGTTATAGCCCAACAGGGAGAAAAACAATTTGCCTTGAAAAAACATTTTTCCTTCTACTGGACGGTCTCACCTTATTCGCCTAAGGATTTGGACCTTGCTTTAGAACAGTTGCGATATATTGCCCGGGAGGATTCTATCCGCTATTTCCGGAACAAGTCCTTCGAGGAGAAACAGGCCTTCTTTCAGCGGTTTTGGAAGCGCATGGATCCCAATCCAGAAACCGAAAAAAATGAATTGATGGACGAGTATTACCGGCGGGTGAATTACGCCAACCGCTATTTTACTTCGCCGGGAGAAGCGGGCTGGAAGAGTGATCGGGGCCGAATTTTTATTAAATTTGGCCAACCCGACGATGTTGAACGTCATCCTTTCGAGATCAATAGCCAGCCTTTCGAAATCTGGCGTTACTACTCATTGCGGAAGACTTTTCTGTTTATCGACCGCACAGGCTTTGGGGATTACTACCTGCATCCCGATTACTGGAATCAGGAATTTAACTAATGCTTTATTCAAGTGAACTTAGCGAACCGCTTTCATCACTTTACCGGCTTGGATGCAACTGGTGCAAACCATCATACGGCGGGTTTGCCCATTGACGAGGGCTCGCACGCGCTGCAAATTGGGTAGAAACCGACGTTTGGTCTTATTATGGGCATGGCTGATGTTATAACCCACCACCGGCTTTTTGCCACAGATTTCGCAAACTTTAGCCATCGTTCTTTCTCCCTTTTTTCAAGATAATTGAAACTTTAAGTTTAATCAATTTTTAACTGGCACGCAAGTCGGCTGGAAAAATCACAGCTCTCTCCTGCCGGTTTGCTTTTAAGTCCAGCGAAAACAGAGGGCTCTTGGCCGGTTTTACGTGAAACAATTTTTCCCGGCTAAAATTTCTCTGGTCGAGTTGATTTTAATCACCTCGCTTGCCTATACTTGGCTACCCTGTGGAGGGGGTCTGGAAGCTCGTAAAGGCGGTGGTTTTTTCTCCCTGTTGAAAATTATAAGCTTAGGCCAATAGAGAATTGTACTCCATACAATTTAAGGAGACGTATGCTTAAATGAATCCGGCGAACACCGCATCCAGTTCTCAGGCTTCCGTCGATCGCTCGCTTAAGGCTCGCTGGAAAAACTGTCTGAAACTCATCAAAGAAGAAATTCCCTGGCAAACATTCGAAACCTGGTTTACCCCCATCATTCCGGTAACCTATGTAGATGAGACGTTGATTCTTCGCATTCCCTCGCGTTTTTTCTATGAATGGATCGATTCCCACTATGGCGATTTACTCAAAAAGGTGGTTCGTAAAGAGTTTGGGCTTAGGGCCAGAGTGGAGTACTCCGTGGTTCCTTCCTATGCAGACAGGGAGCCGAAGACTGTTGAGACCGCCCAGGACGTGGAGAGTACGCCGAGCGCAACCGGCCAGCCGGCAGCGCAACTCTCTTCCGAAGAGCTGGGACTGGACCCTCGTTTTACTTTCGATGCGTTTTTTGTCAGTGGCAATAATGAACTGGCGCTGAAAGCCGCCATGCACATAGCCCAGCAGTCTAGTCAACCAGCCTATAATCCCCTGTTCGTTTTTGGGAAAACCGGGACCGGCAAAACACACCTGCTTCATGCCATTGGTCACCGAATTCGGGAGCGCCGAAAGCGGTGTCGCATCAAGTTGGTGACCAGCGAGAAGTTTTTGAACGATTACGTTAATGCGGTGCAAAACAACCAAATGAATCAGTTGCACAAAACCTATTTAAATGTGGATGTGTTGCTGCTGGACGATGTGCAGGTACTGGCCAACAAAATGCGCACGCAGGAAAGTTTGCTTTTTATCGTCAGTGAGCTGGTTAAAAAGCGCAAACAAGTCGTAATTACTTCTGCGGCTTCACCTGCTCAACTGAGCCAATTTGAACCCCGTCTGATCTCTTTTTTTCAGAGAGGCTTGATTGTTGATCTGCTGCCGCCCGAATACGATGCCCGGCGGAAAATCGTCGCCCACTATTTTGAGCAACACGACATCGAACCCGAGCCCGAGATCGTTGAGTTTTTGGCCGCCTATCTGGTGGACAACATGCACCTGCTTTATTCGGCACTGGTTCGCATTATTGCCCAGGTTTCACTTCTCAATAAGCCCATTTCTCTGGAGCAAACCCAGTTTATTGTGGCCCAGTTGTTTCCGCATTGGAATGGGGTGAATGGATTGTCCTGCCGGAAAAAGGAAGGCCTGGAGCATATTATCGAGGCAGTGAGCGAATATTTCAACATACCGGTGGACGTGTTACGAAGCCGCTCCAGAAAGCGGGAAGTCGTCCTGGCCCGGCAGATTGCTATGTATTTGGTCCGCGAGCTTACCGGCGAATCGTTGGCTCGGATTGGCTACCACTTCTCGGATGTTCATCATTCCTCGGTCCTCTATGCCTTCCGGCGGATTCAAACGCAAATGCAGCAAAGCCCCATGTTGCGCACCACCGTGCAACAAATCCGCAGTAAGATTCTGGAAAAATAAGTTTTGCGCACTCGGTTTTTGCTCCTGACGCCGGCGGGAGATCAGGAGAGACAAAAACACACAACGGGGCACTGCACCAACCCACCTTCAAAGGGAAAACTGTTCCTATCCCTGAGCACTAGAGAAACAAATTTTCCTATTTGTTCTTTAATCTTTTTAAGCCAGGTTAGGTGAGCCTTCGTGTTAAGTGGGCCGGTGCCTTTGAGGCTTCTTCCTGAGGAAAGAGGAATGCTTGAAAGCAGGGTTTTCATCAGTCATCGATTTGCGTTCAAAACACGGAGGGCGCTGGCGTGGTTTGGGGTTTGTTGTTTGATGTGGTTGTTTACCCAACCGATTAGCCCCATTCTTCTGGCCGAAGGCCCTCCGGCAAAACCTGCCTGGAAGTCTCACCCTGTGTTGGATTGGGCTAACGGCGTAGCGCCAAAGGCCGAGCTGCCTGACTCTTTGCGCAGCCTTGGTGCGGAACAGGAGCTGGCTGCGGATACGACGGTAACCCCGCTCACCCGAGTTGTTCCGAATCGAGCGTTTTTTGTAGGCGAAAAATTGTATTTTAAAATCAAATACGGCCTGTTTCGGGCTGGTTCTGCCACCATGGAAGTGTTGGATTCCATACAGGTTTCAAAGGGCCGTACCGCTTACCGCATTCGCACAACGGCCCGTTCCTCAAAATTCTTCGATTGGTTTTACAAGGTCCGCGATTCGGTGGAAACGTACCTGGATACCCGGGGCATGTTTTCCTGGCGATTTTACAAGCGGCTTCGTGAAGGCGGCTTTAAGTTCGACCTGTTGGCTGAGTACAACCAAACGAACCGAAAAGCGCGGGTGCAGTTGGTACGGTACCACAACGAAACGCCGCTCCGGGTTCGCAAAAAGGAGGTAATAGAGCTACCGCTCCCACCCTACGTGCTGGACGTTCTGGCTTCTTTTTATTACGTGAGAACGCAACCATTGGAAGTTGGAATGCCTCTTTTTTTACCCACCCATAACAACCGGAAGGTTTACATCATGCAGGTGATTGTTCAGAAAGAAGAAGTAATTCGCGTGGCTGCAGGCACCTTTCGCTGCCTTAAACTTTTACCCCGCTTGCAAGGCGAGGCCATCTTTAAGCAAAAAGGTCGGCTGTGGGTGTGGGTAACGGACGACGAACTGCATATCCCTGTCCTCATGAAATCGAAAGTGGCGGTTGGACAAATCACCACCGAACTGTACCAAATGGAAGGGGTGAAGGGCCCTTTGCCATCCCGGATCGAGTAGGCCCTCGCCTGGCTACTCTTTGGCATGCCCCCCGATGGTTAGGCAAGGGAACTTAATCCGGGCATACCGGCGTTAAATGTACACGTGTTAAGGGTGCACAGGATATTTGGGTAAGGATAACGATTCTCCTTGCATCCAGGCTTGCTCAGGCCTAAATTGGTTTGTTGAAAAGTGGGTTGCGCAAACCCACTTTTTTGTTATAAGGACTGGAAGCCTTTTTTCATTCAATGGAAGAACTGATCCAAAAGACTACCGAGTTGATTCGGCCCCTCTGCGAGATGCGGCAGATTCATCTCGTGGAGATTCAACTGAGGGGCGAGGGGCGTTCCCGAGTATTGAGTGTGTTTGTGGATACCGATACGGGAATTACTTTACAGGAAATTACCGAGTTGACTCGGGAAATCAGCGATTTGCTGGATATTCATGACCTGATTCCCGGTCGCTATCGGCTGGAGGTATCCTCTCCAGGTGTGGATCGACCCTTAACCGAATTGTGGCAGTTTAAAAAAAATGTGGGCCGCCATTTGAAAGTAGAATATTGGGACGACGAAGGTGTACCCCATACGGTGCGCGGTGTCTTGGCTCAGGTGAGCCCAGAAGCGATTGTTTTGCAATCCCAAAAGGAGGAATGGCGGATTCCAATGCAGAACATTAAGAAAGCCAAAATCCAGATAAAATTTTAATGATTTGGAGGTGAGCAAGTTTTATGAAGAGCCAGATTATTGCAGCTGCGAGTGAAATTGCCCGCGAAAAACGAATCAGTAAGGAAGACCTGCGGGACATCATGGAAGAGATTTTTACCAGCTTAATGGAACGCAAATATGGTGAGGATGCCGAGTTCGATGTGATTGTGAACGTGGATCGGGGTGACGTGGAAATCTACGTGGAAAAAGTGGTGGTCGATGAAGTGACCGATCCCCGGACCCAGGTTTCTCTTGAAGAAGCGCGAAAAGTGGACCCGGATATTGAAGTCGGTGAGATGTTTGTGGAAGTGATTAATCCGGAAAGTTTTGGTCGCCGTCTGATCAACATTGCCAAGCAGAGCCTGCTGCAGAAAATTCGAGAGCACGAGCGCAACAAAATTTACGAGGAATACAAATCCCGGGTCGGGGAAATCATTATTGGCGATGTGCATCAGGAGACCCGCAGCGGGTATTTCATCATTGTCGATCGCACCGAGATGTTCATGCCGCGTTCCGAATCGATCCCGGGCGAAAAGCTTCGCCGGGGCGAGACGGTACGGGCGTTGATTAAGAAAGTGGAAAAACCTCAGAACCTGGAAGAAGAGGAAGAGGAAACCGATCGGCGACGTCGCCGTCGGCATAACCGCCCGGAAATCATCGTTTCCCGAGCCGACGAGCGCTTTTTGATCCGGTTGTTCGAAATCGAAGTACCGGAAATCTTTGACGGGATTGTGGAAATCAAGGCGGTAGCCCGCAAACCGGGGGAGCGTTCTAAGATCGTTGTCGAATCCATCGACAAGCGCATCGATCCGGTAGGAGCCTGTGTAGGTATGCGCGGCATCCGGATCCAGTCCGTGGTCCGAGAGCTCAATGGAGAGAAAATCGATGTGATTCCCTACACCAGCGAGCCTGAATTGTTCATTACTCGCGCATTAACGCCGGCCAAACCCCTGAGGGTGATTATTCGCAAGGAGGATAACTTTGCTGTGGCGGTCATTCCAGATAAGGACATGGGACTGGCCATGGGCCGCGGCGAGGTGAATCGCAAACTGGCCGAGCAGATTACCGGTTACGAAATTGAACTGGTCAAAGAAAGCGAATATTACGAAAAGGCCAGCGAGGAAGAACACGCAACCGAATTGGAAGAGCTGGCTGGCTTGTCCAAAGCGGTGATTAAAAAACTCAAGGAAGCCGGTATCCACTCGGCTGAGGAGCTGAAAAATCTGGGCTTGCAGGGGCTTCTGGAAATTCCCGGCATTGGACAGAAAACGGCTCAAAAAATACTGAACCAGCTCAACGTTTGAGACTTAAAGGGGTTAGATAAGGCATGTCCTTGAAAGCCAAAGATAGGTCGGCACGGAAATCTCCAAAAAGGAGCGGCAATTGCCCACAGCATGTTGGCGGGAGCTCTCGTGCCGGCTCAGGGGAGGAGGTCCCGGAGCTTGTCGTGGATGAACAGCTGCTGGGACTACTTGGCTTTGCCCGTCGCGCCCGAATGTTGTTTACCGGCATGGAAGCGGTGCGCCGGGCCATTGCCCGCCGACAGGCTGCGCTGGTGCTGGTGAGCCGGGATCTTGGCCGCGATAACTCGAAAAAAATTAAATTTATAGCTCAAAGCAATAACCTTCCCCTGTATATTATATCGGATGAGACCGATTGGCGAGGAAAGACAGGGCTGTTCGGTTACAAAATCATTGCTGTGAAGAAGGGGCCGCTGGCCGAGGGCTTTAAGAAGAAATTATAGGATGGAGTATCAATGACGGTTTCGGTGAAAAAGAAACGCAAGTTATTCCAGGTGGCCAAAGAGCTGAATGTTAGCCACGGGACCATTCAGGAATTCCTAGAAAAGAAGGGCATTGTGGTCAAAAACATCAACATGGTTATAGACGACCCTACCTATGAGATGATTCTACAGCGTTTTGCCCACGAAAAGCGGGAAGCCGATAGGCTGCATAAGCGACGGCAGGAAAAAAAGAAGGAAGAAGTGGTGGTTCCTCCCGTGCCGGAAACCGCCCGGGAAGAGGCCCCTGAGAAAGCCGAAGTTCAGGCCGAAGCCGAGCAGGCAGAGACTGTACCCCCGGCGCCTGAAGCGGTCCAGCAGGCCGAGCAGGTAGAAGCCCCGGCGGAAGAAGAGAAACCTGCCGAGGTGCCGGAAAAGCGAGAGGTAGCAGAAGAAACGGCTCCAGCAGAAGGAGAATCGGCCGAACAACCTGCTGAGGAAGTGAAAGGGGAAGGGGCAATCGAAGCAGAGCAGGCTGCTGCCGAAGCTGGGGCTGAGAGCCGGTCTGCGGAGGAAGCTGAGCCAGCCGGCAAGGAGACCGGTCCCCAGGTGGGAGATATTATCGATCATCCCATGGCCAAGAAGTATTTAGAAATGAAGCGCCGGGAAGAGGAGCAAAAGCGGGAGCGCCAGCGCCGGGTGCTGGAACGATTAAAGAAGAAGGGCAAGGAAGCTCCTCAACCCGAAGCTGGAGAAACCCAGGCGGCTACAGCCGAGCTGGAGCCAAGCGCCCCGGTTCCAGAAGTCGAAGAGCGCCGCAAATCCCGCAAAGAGAAAAAGAAAAAACAACGTCTGGAAGAGGAGGAACGTGAGGAGCGCCGGCGCAAAGCCCTGGAAATGATCCGCCGGGAAGGGAAGAAAATTCGCCGCCCCATGGATCTGATCGAAGAAGAAGAAGCGCCGGAAGTAACTGCCGAGGCCAAACCCGGCAAGAAAAAACGGGAAAAGAAGAAAAAGCAGGTCGATCAGAAGGAAGTCGAGGAAGCCCTGAAAAAGACCTTGGCCGAAATGCGCGATTCGGGCACTGGAAAAAAGCGCCGCAAGCGAGTCCGCACCCAGGAAGAGGAGCTGGAGGAAGAGGAAAATGTGATTCGGGTGACCGAGTTTATCACCACCCAGGATCTGGCCAAGCTGATGAACGTTTCCCCGGTGGAGATTATCCAAAAATGCCTGGAGTTGGGTCTGGTGGTGACCATAAACCAGCGCCTGGATATGGACACCATCAAGCTTCTGGCCGAGGAGTTTGGCTACCGGGTGGAGGAAGAAGAGGAATTTGCTTCCGAAATTATTGAGGATCAGGAAGAGGAAGAAGACCGGCCGGAAGATTTGAAACCCAGGCCGCCCATTGTTACTGTAATGGGGCACGTGGACCATGGAAAAACCTCTTTGCTGGACTACATTCGCAAAACAAATGTGGTGGCAGGCGAGGCCGGCGGCATTACCCAGCACATCGGTGCTTACGAGGTAGAGCTGGAGGACGGCCGAAAAATTACCTTTATCGATACTCCCGGTCACGAAGCTTTTACCGCTATGCGGGCAAGGGGGGCTCAGGTAACTGACATTGTGGTGCTGGTGGTGGCCGCCGACGATCGGGTGATGCCCCAGACCGAGGAAGCGATCGATCATGCCCGTGCCGCCGGGGTGTCCATTGTGGTAGCCATCAACAAGGTGGATAAACCCAACGCCAATCCGGAAGCTATTAAAAAACAACTTGCGGATCGGGGACTACTGGTCGAGGACTGGGGTGGCCAAATCCAGTGTGCCGAAGTCTCGGCTAAGACCGGCCAGGGAATCGACGAGCTGCTGGAAAAGATTCTCCTGGAAGCCGAATTGCTCGATCTGAAGGCCAATCCCAACAAGCGAGCTCGCGGCGTGGTGTTGGAAGCCAAACTGGACAAGGGGAAAGGTCCGGTGGCTACCGTTCTGGTTCAGGAAGGCACTTTACACGTTTCCGACTACTTTGTGGTTGGCCAGCACTGGGGTAGGGTGCGTGCCATGTTAAACGAAAGAGGCCAACGGGTTCAAGAAGCCCCTCCTTCCACCCCCGTTCAAGTCTTGGGCATTAGTGGTGTCCCCGAGGCAGGCGATCGCTTCATCGTAATGAAAGACGAAAAAACTGTCCGCGAGATTGCCCAGCGACGCCAGCAGTTAAAGCGAGAACAGGATTTTCATACCCATCGTCTGGTGACCCTGGACGAACTCTCCCGACAGATTCAGCAGGGCGAGGTGAAAGAATTGAAACTTATCGTCAAGGCCGATGTGGATGGTTCCGCCCAGGCCTTGGCCGATGCCCTTTCCCGCCTGTCCAACGACCAGGTGGAAGTGGAAATTATTCGTAAGGGCGTTGGCCCCATCATTGAATCGGATGTGATGCTGGCAGCCGCTTCCAATGCCATTATTATTGGTTTCAATGTCCGCCCCACTACGCAGGCTAAAGAACTGGCCGAGCGCGAACATGTGGACATCCGGGTTTATCGGGTCATTTACGATGCCATTGAGGATGTGAAAAAGGCCTTGGAAGGTTTACTGGAGCCGGTGGAACGGGAAGAATTCCTTGGAGCCGCCGAAGTGCGGGAAACCTTTAAAATCTCCCGCCTGGGAACGGTGGCTGGCTGCTACGTAACCAGCGGAAAAATTCCCCGTAACGCCCGTGTCCGGCTGGTTCGCAATGGCGTCGAGATTTACGATGGGCGGTTGGCTTCGCTGAAGCGCTTTAAAGAAGATGTGCGCGAAGTGCAAGCCGGCTACGAATGCGGCATGATGCTGGAAAACTTCAACGATATTAAAGTAGGCGATATCATTGAGGCTTACGAAATCGTAAAGGAAGCCCAGAAAATCGAGTAATCGAAGCCAAGAGGGCCTTGCCAAAGCA
>RFHE01000156.1 GCA_003696445.1 Calditrichota bacterium
AGCCAGGCTTTCATCAGCCCGGGATTGACCAGCCGGAACACCGGTTGGCCGGCCGGCACCAGATCATTGAGTTCGAAGTAAATGCTGGCCACCACACCGCCGATCGGCGCACGCAGTTCCGTGTTTCGGAATTGCTCTTCGGCCTGGTGCAGGGCAGCCTGAGCCTGCTGCCAGGCGGCCCGGGCCTGCTGGTAATGGGCAGAACTCTCATCATACTGGCGCCGGGTTAGTGCACCCTGCTTAAACAGGCGCTGACTTCGTCGGTACTCCTCCTCAGCCAATTGAAACTGTGTTTCGGCGGCCTGCAATGCAGCCCGGGCCTGTTGAACCCCCTGCCAGAATACTCCGCCTTCCTGCCTGCCCAGCAGCTCCCCTGCCCGAACCCGCTGCCCCAATTTTACCCGAATTTCCTTCAACCGTTCGCTCACCCGGGCATAGACCAGAGCCTCCCTGGCAGCTTCCAGCGTGCCGGTCAGGTACAGGTAACGACTCAGGGTGTCCGGATGGACCACAAATACCCGCACCGGAACCGGCGCAGGCTCCCGCTTGCCTGCACCACGGCTACAGCTCAGGTTCACCACACTCAGAAGGCAGATTCCGTACAGCACGGTTTTCATCATTCGCTCCCTTTGCCTCAGGGCCAGATGTCTTTAAGCCTCCCAGTGGCGTAAAGCAATTGAATCTGGCTCACGTTTAATTGAAAGATGCCTTCAGCCAGGGCCAGCCGGCTGGCCGTTAGTTCACTCTGGGCCGCCAACACCTCCAGCTGGGTGGCCTGGCCCTCCTGAAAGTAAAGCCGAGCCAGCCGATAGGCCTCTCGGGCCTGTTGATAGCGCGCTCGAAGGCTGGCCAGCTGCGCCCGGGCCTGTTGCCAGTCCTGATAGGCGCTTTCCACTTCCAGCAAAATTTGCCGGCGGAGTTGGCGCTGCTGCAAGCCCAGTTGTTTTTCCCGGATTCTGGCCTGCTGGAGGGTGTGGGCACGAATGCCGCCCTGAAAAAGCGTCCACTGCAGGCTGACCCCGGCCCGCTGGGCGCGCACGTAATCCTCGCGGTCCGGAATAAATTGATTGACCTGCGCCTGCTGGTCCAGCGTGTAGGTGAAGCTGATGCGAGGCAAAAACTGGGCAACTACGGCTTTGCGCTGCTGCCGGCTGACCTGCCGGGAGGCCTGCAGGGCTTTTAGCTCGGGCCTGTGGCTCAGCGCCCAGGCCTGGAGTTGTTCCAGCGGCGGAGACCCCAACCGTTGGAGGTAGTCCATGGCCACCAGCGAATCGGCCAGGACCAGCGAATCCGCTGGATCGAGGTCGAGGAGCTGCTTGAGTTGCTGGCGGAGCCGATGTTGTTGCGTTCGGGCGTCCAGCAGGGGGGGCAGGGTTGCGGCGGCCTGGGCACTGGCACGAAGCGTATCCAGCACCGTGGCTGCACCCTCGGCAAACAGCGCTCTCACCTGGCGCAGGTTTTCTAGGGCGGTCCGCCGGGCCGCCTGCCGGGCGCGAACCGACTCCTCGCTCAATAAAATGGAAAAGTACAACCTCAGGGCGTCGCGAATCGCGCCGGCTTCCCGACCGGCCAGGGAGGCTTCCAGCGATCGGTATTGCCAGCGCTGGCCCTGCCAGCGATGCCAGCGCTCCCCCCCTGAAAAAATTGGCCAGACCAGTTGCAGCGAATGCAGATAATTGTAACGCGACCCGATCCGGAACCGCTGCTCGGTGCCATTGATGTTGAAAACAAATTCCGGACGCTCCAGATTCCTGACAAAGTTGCCCTGGTAAACCAGTTGAGGCATCCAGGAGGCCGCCACCTTTTTGCTCTCCCGGCTCTGGTACTGCAGATCCAGGCGCTGCATCTGCAGTACCAGGTTGTCCCGGGCAACGCGCCGGGGCAGCTCGTTCAGACGGAGCAGGATCGTTCTCCCCCGGCCGGCTTGGGACTGCCCTTCTCCGCCCACACCCACCACCACGGCAAGCAAAACACCCCACAGTGCCATTCCCATCACTTTCATCACCCAGGCCTCCGATTTAACTTCGCTAACAAATAATAATCCAGCCGCAGTGTGCAACAATCGGTAAAGAAATTTTCCCTGAGGGCAGCCAATGGGCCGGCGATAGGCGCACCTATTTTGAACAGATATTTTCCCTGAATTGTGCTTTCAGGAAGGCCTGCTGTTCGGCCACCGGGCGGCCGGGCAGCAGGCAGAAGGGGGCCCCGATGGTCAGGCGAACGCGGGCACGGCGGGGAAAGTGGCGCCAGCGGGGCCAGAAGTCGAAGGCTCCCCGGAAATACACCGGAAAAATGGGTTGCCCTAAGGCCATGAGCAGGCGAACTGTACCCAGCTTAAAGGGCCTCAGGTGGCCGCTCCAGGTCCTTTCCCCTTCCGGGAAGATGCCCACGCGCTGTCCTCTGGACAGCATGGTCCGCACCAGGCCGATTACCGGCGCATCGATCTGGTAACGGGTGGTGGGCAGGCCCCGCACCAGGCGGAGAAACAGCCTGGGCACAGGGTGAGCAAACGAACTGCTCTTGGTCAGAAAGGCCACTTCGGCATCGACATAGGCGCCCAGAATAAACGGGTCCAGCGCGCTCTGATGATTGGCAATCACCACCCCGGGCAGGCCTCGATGCCAGTTTTCCCGGCCTGCTACCTCCAGCCTCAGCCAGGGTTTCAGAACCAGCCGAACCAGCAGCCGGACGAGGCGAAGAACCAGCCGCTCCCACGGGGGTGTGGGCGCGGCACTCTGGGTGCTCGCCACCAGCAACGGGCCGGGGGGCCGCGGAAGCTGGAAGCGCAGGTGCGGTTGAAATTCAACCGGCTCCCTCCCCTGCCGCGCGTAGTATTCCCTGAGCCAGCGCCGAAAAACCAGCTCGTATTTGAGGGGACTTTCTTGTTTAAAGTGAATCTGAAAGGCCGGCTCTCCCTGCAACTTGAATTGAAAATAATGCCCGTCGGTGGTAATGCAGGTAAACTGGGGGAGGGGCCAGCGCCACAGGCGGCCGTTCTCGGCCTGAAAGCGGGCCTCTTCGGCCAGCAGGTGTAGGCGCCCCCGGGCCAGCTTCTCGGGAACCTCCAGCCGCCGGCGGAACCAGCGCCGGTAGCCGGAAAATTCAATGTGCCGCCGAAACTGGTAGAGCACGCCGGGATCGCTGCTGCGCAGTACTTTCAGGTCTTCCCGATTCTCCTTCCAGCTCGATCCCGAGGCAACCACACGGATCTGATTCTCCAGCCAGGCATAATACACCTTCGGGGTAAAGAGCTTGCCATCGACAATCAAGTTCAGGCCCTGGAATTGAATCGGCACCCCGCAGTTCCGGCAGCGAGAGCCAGCCAGGGTATCCTCCTCTTTGCAATGGGGGCAAAGGAAATAAAGCGGGTGGCTCATGAAAATTCAGAAACAGGATCTTTAAGGTGTAAAAGCACCAACCGGTTCAGGTATCCGGCTGGCCGGTCGAGAGGACCAGCCTTGCTCAGGCAGGGCGAAGGGCACCGCCCTGTGGATGGGGGTGCCCTTCAGAACGGGAGAGCAGCCTGCTGGTTCGGACAATGCACAGGTGCCCTAGGCAAATGAGCAACTTACTTCTGAGTGCGCTTTTCCTGAATTCGGGCGGCTTTGCCTTGGCGCCCACGCAGGTAAAACAACTTGGCCCGTCGCACCCGGCCGACTCGCAGCACCTCGATTTTTTCGATCCGCGGCGAATGGAGCGGAAAAATGCGCTCCACACCCACACCATTGGACACTTTCCGGACGGTGAAGGTGGCGTTGATGCCGGAGCCTCGCTTTTGAATGCAGGTGCCGGTAAACACCTGGATGCGTTCCTTTTCCCCTTCGATCACTTTGAAGTGTACCGCAACCGTGTCCCCGGCTTTAAAATCGGGCAGATCGGTTCTTAACTGATCGGCAGTAACGACGTTCAAAATATCCATTTTTCAGCCTCCATTGATTCACATCTACTCATTACTCTTTTTTCTTTCTTCGACTCAAAAAGCGTCGGTACAGGTCCGGGCGGCGCTGCCGGGTTCGCTGCAAGCGCTGCTGAAAACGCCATTCGGCGATAGCCTGGTGATTCCCAGAGAGCAGCACTTCCGGTACCCTCAGCCCACGGAACTCTTCCGGCCTGGTGTAGTAGGGCGCATCCAGCAGATCGTCCTGAAACGAATCGGTCCGGGCCGACTCGAAGTCCCCGATTACCCCGGGGATTAAACGGACAACGGCATCGATGATGACCAGAGCCGGTAGTTCCCCTCCGGAAAGGATGAAATCCCCGATGGAGATTTCGTCGGTAACCCAGGCGTCGATGACCCGCTGGTCCACTGCCTTGTAATGGCCGCA